>JALSQJ010000202.1 GCA_026985495.1 Campylobacteraceae bacterium | reverse complement strand
ATATTGATTTTAGAGACCCAAAATTTGAGTTTAGAGATATTATGGAAGAGGATATAGATGGATTTGTCTTGGCAAATGAGATTAAAATTTTAATACTTGACCACTATGAGCATGAATATTTTGAAACACTTCCTAAAGTTGACCAACTCATTATTATCTCCAATAGCGATTACCCTTACAAAGGAGTTGAAAAACTAAATCTTCCTCTACTGGACTACGAAGAGTTTTTCTCCTTTCAAAAAAGAGGCAATGAGAGACAGATATTTAACCTATTTCTACGACAAGGAACCCTACCCCAACTTGCTACACAGAGTGCCACTAAGGAGCAACTATTTCTTAACTTTATACGAAGTCATTTTAGTGAGTCTGAACAGAAACTACTTAATATCCTTGCACACTTTAACGGAGCAACCGTGACTACCCATTACATATATACATATGCAAAAGAGCGATATAAAATCTCCAAAGACCTCATCTACAGACAAATTAAAGAGTTTCAAGAGAATGGAGTTATCTCATTTATAGAAGATATAGAGAGTCCAAAAGAGAAAAAACTTCTCTTTTTTGACTTTGCTTTAGCTAAATACTTAACCCTAACACAGAGTTTTCCAAGACAATTTGAGACCATGATAGCCCTCTCTTTAAAAAAACATAACATAAAATTTAAATCATTTGGAAGTAATGGATATATTACAGAAGAGAGTCATCTTATAATACCATCTCCATTTAATAGTGAAGAGAGTTTTTGGAAAAAAGCACACAATAGATTTAGTAGCTATAAAAAAGCAAAAATAACAACTGTTTCTATTATTACGATAAATGCACAATATGAGTTTACAATTGAAAATATAAGATTTGAAGCACTACCCTTTTACGAATGGGTAGTGATAAATGATGAAGATTAGTACTCAAGCTCTTTTTCAGCCATTTGAACCATTGAGTTCATCTCTTTTAGAAGTATTGGATTTTTAGAGATAATTGTAGCCAACTCTTTTGGTGAATTTTTTCTCTTTTCATAAAGTGGTTTTAGCTCATTCCAAATTTTAGAGACCACTTTGAGTTGTTCTACAATCTTCTCATTGGTAGGTTTAGTAATATTTTTACTTTTATCACCTTTTATCAAAGCTGTTAATGTAGTATCAAAAAGCTCAATAGTCTTTTTCATTTTAGGTTCATACTCTTTATTACCTTTTAATATAAGCAACTTCTCTTTAGTCATTTTTTGGGTTAACATACGTTGACGACCTGCCATATTGACCACTCTTAAACGAGCTTTTTCTAAATAGTTTGACGAGGTATTAGAGGCTTCATAGGCTGAAACCAATGCATTTGAAAGTTTTAGAAGCTCCTCATTATTATCGATAAGATACTTTAAAGCTTTACCATCATCTTTACCTGCAATAACTTTTTCAATACTCTCTTGAAAAGGTTTCCATTTTTTTTCCACCACATCAATCTGCTCTATCACTTTACTATTAGTTGCTTTTTTAAGATTTAAATCACTATCACCATTTTTAAACCCCATTAATGTTTTAGTATATAGAGAAGAGATTTTTTTTAATTTATTAATACTCGATTTTTTTTGAATATTTAAATCAATTTGAATTGCCAATTTTGTCATACGTTGAATAAACATTCGCTGTCTTCCTGAAAGATTAATCGTTTTTTTAAGAGCATCTCCCTCTTCCATAAAATCATTAACTAAAGAAGAGAAGTCTAATTGACTTACAGGATTAACACTATCTGCCAATAAAATAGTTGTAGGTAGCATAAGCAAAAGTATGGTTTTGTTAAAAGATTTCATTTTCTGTTCCTATTTAAATAAAGATTAAACAAGTTTACTATAATGAACATAAAAAAATATTGATTTGTATCAAATTAAGTAGTAAAAAGGTGAGTACCCCTTCCAGATACCTACGGCACACAGCAAGGGTGGGTGGGCTGCTATGTTCCCATCCTGACCCGTTGTCCACCAATGCCGTTGCATAGGTCTAAAAGGAGTGAGAGAATAGTAACAAAACAATACTTATAAAAGATTAAAATTCATGATAATTTAAAACCTATTTGCTATAATTTCGCTCTTCAACAGATTGAGAGGTGTCCGAGTGGTCGAAGGTGCAGACCTGGAACGTCTGTGTGGGGTAACTCACCGAGGGTTCGAATCCCTTCCTCTCAGCCATAAATGGATAAAATAACCTTAATTAATTTTACTAAGGTCTTTAAATGATATTAACACTTTTAGCTCTACTTACCATTTTATTTATCTCCATTGAAGTACAAAAATATTTTAAAATCCCCTCACCAATTACACTTATTGGATTGAGTTACACTTTTTACTATATATTTCCCACTATGATACTCTTTTCAGAAGAGACATTTGCTGAACTTGTACTCTTTTTAATCCCTATACTTATTGCCTCCGATGCCTTACAACTAAAACTTGAAGATTTAAAGAGAAATGCCCTTAGTTTAACTTATCTAGCCCTTATATCTGTAGCACTTTCAGTTCTTATTGGTATTCTCTCTGCCAATACTTTTTTTGCAGAGTATCATCTCTCTATAGGTGCTATTATTGCCCTTTTTTCAATGGTTTTAGCTACAGACCCAGTATCTGTTGTTGCTGTTTTTTCTAGCTTTAAAGTTCCTCATAAATTGGCTATTTTAGCAGAAGGGGAATCTCTGTTTAATGATGCTACAGCTCTTATTATCTTTATGTTTATTGCAATTCCTATGATGAACGGTGTTGAGATTGGAGCGTTAGATATTGCTATCGTTTCGGTAAAAGTGATTATTTTATCAATCATTATTGGTTTAGTGATAGGATATATAGGTGTTCTACTTATGCGTCTTACCTCTAACCCCATGAGTGAATTGGTTCTAATTTTACTAACAGCTTATGGAGCATTTGAGATAGCAGAACATTTTCATGTAGCAGGACTTCTTTCAGTAATTGTTGCAATTATTACCCTTAATACAATTACTCAAAAATCATTTGATGAAAAAGAGAAACAGGTGGAGAAAGCTCGAAATATTGTTAATCGTGCCAATAAAAATAGAAAAGTTTTCTCCTCTGGATTTATGAGTGGAATTACACGAAAGTTAAGTAGCGATATCTCTAGTATTGAGCGTCATAAACAGAACCTTAACTATGTGGCAGTGTTAGCTCTTTTAGCCAATACATTTTTATTTATGTCTATGGCAAGTATTGTTCATATTGACCTGCTCATTAAGTATAAAAAAGAGATTCTACTTATGTTTTTTGTCACTACCGTAATTAGAGCCTTTATGATGGGAACTTTTGGAATATTATCTAATTTGACAAAAAAAATGACCGACATTGGAGTACGCTGGTACTCTGTACTCCTCTTTGCAGGGATAAAAGGTGGTCTCTCTATTGTAATGTTGCAGATGCTTCCTGAGAATTTTGCACACAAAGAGATGTTTGATGCCATTGTTATTGGAGTGATACTACTCTCTACAATAATCTATGCTCTACTATTAGTAATCATAATTGTAAGCAACAAAAAAAGTTTTAATCAAGAGTTTTCTCAAGAGTTATACCACTAGTTTAAACATTTTTTAGATACTATTTAACGATAAAATAGAACAAAGGATAAAATTTGTCACTTGAAAATCTAACAGTACTTTATGTTGAAGATGATATAGATACACAGAGGTTAATAAAACAGATATTAATCTCATTGGCTAAAGAGGTTTATGTAGCAAGTGAGGGGAAAGAGGGATTAGCTCTATTTAAAGAGAAGTGTCCCGATATTGTTCTAACAGATATATGTATGCCTAAAATGGATGGACTAGAGATGGCTAAAGAGATAAGAGAGTTAGACTCTACACAGCCTATTGCTATCTTTACTGCATTTGATGACCCTTCATATCTTAAAAAAGCAGCAGAGCTTGATATTGGTACTTACCTACTCAAACCATTTGACAGAGAACAATTTTTCAATTCAATGAACTACTTAGCAATGATGGCAGAGAATCGAAAAAACTAATAATTTTTAAAAGGGAGAGAATCGTGAGAGAGAACTATAGTCAAGAGTTTAAAGATGCATCTTTAAACCTACTTTTAAATACTATTCAAAATGTCAATGAAAAAGAGAGTAAAAAATATTTTAAATTTTTAGAAAAAGAGTTGAAAATCAATAAAAATAGCCTTGATAGTTTAAATAATTTTAAAGAGGCATCAACTAAAGAGATAGACTCAATGGTAGAGACCATTATAAAAGAGTTAAAATCTAGTCGATATAAAGTAATGGAGTTTTTAATGATGTTTAACCGTTGTATTATTATAGATGGGTGCAGTGTTGATAGCTATCGAAGGTTTGAAAAGATAAGAAACAGTTTTCTAAAGAGAATTTAAACTCTCTTTAGATTAGATAACAATAGGTAAAATTATCTCAAACCTTGCACCTTGGTCACTGTTTGAGACTAACAGTTTACCACTCATATGATCCTCTATAATTAACTTAGACATATAGAGTCCTAAACCTGTTCCGTTTTTAGATTTTGTAGAGAAGTATGGGTCAAATATTTTAGAGATAATCTCAGGGAAAATCCCTCCTCCACTATCTTCTATGGAGATATACATCTCCTCTTTTACTCTCTCTACAACTATCCAAATTTCTCTATTTTCAACCTCTCTCTCTATAAGAGCATCTTTAGCATTGTTTAAGATATTAATAATCATCTGCCCCAACTCATTAGGGTATCCATCTAATAATACATCTGTTTCTGGTCTCATATTGAGATGTACATTAATATGTTGATTGATAAAAATAGGTCTTAAGAAACTCAATGCTTGAGTAATAACCTCTTTTAGATAAAACTTTTTTGCATTAACTTCTGGACTAAAAAAGTTTGTAAAATCAGAAATAGTTTGAGACATCTGATTTATCTGTTGAGTTGAATCTTTATCAAACTCTTTTATGGCTTGTTCTGTAAGTTCTCCATTCTCATACTTAAAAATAAGTGTTTGATTGATTAGAGATAAGTTATTTAAAGGCTGTTTCCACTGATGAGCAATCATACTTATCATCTCACCTTTAAGAGAGAGTCTATTCTTGTGCAACATATGAAGCTGTTGCTCTCTATTCTTTTCAACCTCTTTGTCCACCATCTCCTTTAGTCGCTTTGCTTGATTTTTCATATCAGATAACAGTGTTCCAAAGAGAAGTACTAAAAGAATTTGAAATAGAAAATAGCTATTCAGATTAATAATATTCTCAACTGGATTATCATCTACAAAAACTCCCATATGATTATGAGTAAGATAGAGTGATACATAAGCTATGACCACAGTTGAAAATGCTCCATAGTGTACACCCTTTCGATAAGAGAGATAGAGTGTAAAAAAGATAGTTCCTCCTAACAATAAGAGTTTATTTGAGATAGGATAGAGCTCTAAAAATATATAACTTAAAGCTATTGAAATGACTCCTATAGATAAAATTTTTAAAATATCTCTACTATTACTATTCCAATAGATTAAAATTAACATAGGAGAGAGGAGAAGTTGTCCCATTGTATTTCCAACAAACCAAAAAAAAGAGCTTTTAAAATATTGAGAAGGTTCAATAATATTAAAAAAGAGTAAAATCAAATTTCCTAATAGAGCACTAAAAGGCTGAAGAATAAAACTAATAATTAATAGTAAGCCTACAATATCTCGAAAAGTAGAGAGCCTATTGTCTAACTTGAATTTTCTAAAAAAAATAACAGCTAAAATAGCCTCTATTGAATTAACTATAGCAATACCTAACGAAGGTTCCCATGACATACCATTAGTATATGCCAACAAAAACTGCCCAATTAAAATAGCTAACCAAACCCTTTTTCCAAACAGAATTGCTGCTGCAAGGGCAATTCCCTCTGCTGAGAAGACAACAATGGTTACAATACTATTCTCAGGAGAGAGTGCTAAACTAAAACTCCCCATCAAATAGTAAGCTAATGCAATAAAAAAAATTTTAATAAAATAAGATAAATTCATGAAGAGATTCTACCGTATAGATAAATATATTTTAATGAAATTTAGATATAATTCGCGCTGAATTTGTTGTCTCACCTAAGAGTGTTGCAAGAAAGCCCATTATTTAATGGAAGAGCATTTGCTAAAGTAGGTTAGTTACCTAATATAATTAAATTAAAAAAACAGTTAAAGGACTCAAGATGAGAAAAGATATTCACCCAGACTTTAAAGAGTGTAAAGTTACATGTGCATGTGGAAACACATTTGAGATAAGAACAAACAAAGAGGAGATGACTATTGATATTTGTAATGAGTGTCATCCATTCTTTACAGGTTCAGAAAGAAGTGTTGATGCTGCAGGTAGAATCGACAAATTTAAGAAAAAATACAACTTATAAGTTGTGTAAGGGCGACCTCCATGTCTGCCCTTTACTCATATATAGATGCTAACATTTATCCCCACCCCTATTGGAAACCCACAAGACATTACTATACGAGCTTTAAAAGAGTTTGAAAAAGCTACACTCTTTTTGTGTGAAGATACAAGAGAGACCAAACGACTACTACATATTTTAGAAGAGCGTTTTGAGTTTAACTATCCAGAGATTGAATTTCTATCTTTTCATGAACACAATGGAGCTGAACGTTTAACCCAAATTGCGAGTCGATTAAAAGATGAGCAGGTTGTTTATGTTAGTGATGCTGGTATGCCTATCATCTCTGACCCTGGACAAATTTTAGTTGACTACTGCCAACAAAATAGCATAGAGTATGATGTTCTTCCTGGAGCTACTGCTGTTACTACAGCCTATGCAGCTAGTGGTTTTAAAGAGGGAGCTTTTCTTTTTTATGGTTTTTTACCCCAAAAAGGGAGCGATAGAAGTTCAGCACTTATAGAGGTTATGAACCACACAACCAATACTATTTTATATGAATCCCCTCACAGAATAGAGAAACTTATTGCTCAAATAGTTGAAATAGATGAACAAAGAGAACTATTTTTTACTAAAGAGTTGACTAAAAAATTTCAAAATTACTATAGAGGTTCAGCAAAAGAGATTTTAAAACAGTTCAACACTAAAGCCATAAATCCAAAAGGTGAATGGGTTGTAGTTATTAGAGCAAAAAAAGAGAGTTCTAAAGCTTTACATATTGAAGATATTTTAAATTTAGATTTACAACCTAAAATTAAAGCAAAACTTCTAGCAAAATTAACAGAGAAATCGGTCAAAGAGTGGTATAAAGAGCTTATTAGCTAATATTATTTTTCCATGTGATAAAAATACAGCAAAAAAAGGGTAAAATCCTTTTTATGATTATTTATGGGAAACAAGTTTGTCTCCATGCGTTGCAAGAGCATGAAACATCTATTAAAACTGTCTATATTGCAAAAAAAGGAGTTTTACCTCAAAAACTTTTTGAAGCCTATAAACCAAAAATTAAGTTTTTAGAAGAGAAATGGGCTCAAAGTATGAGTAAAGGGGGTAACCATCAAGGTCTTTTAATTGAGATGGAAGCACTTAAAGAGAGTGATTTAACAACACTAAAAAAAGAGAATTTCATTTTAGTTCTTGATGGACTAACCGATACAGGAAATATTGGTGCAATTGTACGTTCAGCCTATGCATTAGGAGTAGATGGCATAATTGCCTCAGGGGTTAAATCACTGAAGTATGAATCTATTATTCGTACAAGCTCAGGGGCTCTACTTAATATGCCGTTTACAATCATTCCAAATGTGCTAGATGTTTTGAATGAACTTAAACAGGTAAATTTTAAAATTTATGGTGCTTCAATGGATGGCAAACAACTCAATAAATGTCAATTTAGTGAAAAAAAAGTATTGGTATTAGGAAGCGAAGGTGAAGGAATTTCAAAAAGGGCAAAGTCAAAAATAGACCAGATGGTCTCTATTGAGATGAAGCATGAGTTTGATTCACTAAATGTAAGTGCTGCAGCATCAATTATAATACATAGGATGGGAAATGTTATTTAACGAACTAATAGAACAACAAGGTATAGAGAGTGTATCTTCTAAGACAAATATTTCAACTATTAACTTGAATTACTTGGTTAATGAAGATTTTGAAAACTTAAATAGAGTAAAAGCACTAGGCTTCTTACTTATTCTTGAGAGAGAGTATCCTGATATTGATATCAATGATTTAAGACAAAATATAAAACTCTATTATGAAGAGCATAAACCTGTTGATGATAATGTAGTAATGATTCCTAAAGATTCTACTACAGGTGGGGGATTCTCTTTTTTTAAATTTTTTATTATAGTTGCAATTTTAGGAGGAGGCTACTACCTCTACTCTCAAAGAAAACTAGACCCAATCATTCAGCAAATTCAAGATAAACCAAACTCTTTTGATGATAAAAAAGCTTTAGAGACAAATGCAACAACTGAAGATGCTAAAAAGGTTACTATTGAAGAAGCAGAAGAGGTACGAATAGAGACTCCTATTACTCCTAAAATAGAGGCTATTGCACTTGAAGATTCAAAAAAAGTTGCTCCAGTGCAATCAGCTCTCTCAAATAAACCAACTTCCGAAGAGACCCAATCGATAGAGTCTGTAGTAAAAGAGGTATCTAAAGAGTTCTTAAAAAATGAAGCAAACAATACAATTAAAGAGGTAGTAGAAGAGAATAAACCAGAAACTACTACAACACCTATTACCACTATTACTATTAACCCTACACGAGGTATGTTATGGTACGGATTTATTAATATTGAGACAAAAAAACGTAGAGAATTCATGAAGAGAGTCTCTGCACCATTTGAAATAAACAATGCTAAATGGCTACTTGTGACAGGACATGGATTTTTAAATATTGTCAGTGAAACAAAAACATTAGAGATTGCCGACAACAAGAAACACTACTTCCTAATTGATAGTAGTGATATTAAAGAGATTACAAAAAAAGAGTTTAGAGAGTTAAATGGACACAGAGGGTGGTAACAACCTTCTGTTTTTTAGTTTTTCTTAAATCATAAAAAATAAAGTTAATAGATAAAGAGGATAATGATGTTTGATGAGATTCAATTTGAAAAAATAAATAGATTGCCAAAATATATTTTTGCTGAGATAAATGACCTAAAAATGACAGCAAGAAGAGCAGGTGCAGATATTATAGATTTTTCTATGGGAAATCCAGACGCGAGAACTCCTCAACCTATCATTGACAAACTTTGTGAAACAGCCCAACGCGATAAAACACATGGATATAGTGCAAGTAAAGGTATCTATAAACTCCGTCTTGCCATGACAAAATGGTATAAACGCAAATATAATGTTGAACTTGACCCAGATAGTGAAGTTGTCGCGACAATGGGAAGTAAAGAGGGGTACGTCCATTTAGTTCAAGCTATTACCAATCCAGGAGATGTTGCTATTGTTCCTGACCCAACCTACCCTATTCACTCACAAGCGTTCATTTTAGCTGGGGCAAATGTAGAGAAGATGAAACTAAAGTTTGACGAAGAGAATTTTGAAGTAGATGAGGAGCAATTTTTTAAAGATTTAAATAATGCTCTTGATAACTCACTACCAAAAGCAAAATTTTTAGTACTAAACTTTCCTCATAACCCTACAACTGCTACCGTTACACCTGAATTTTATGAACGAGTGGTTGCTTTAGCAAAAGAGAAACGTTTCTACATTATCTCTGATATTGCTTATGCAGATATCACTTTTGATGGCTACACTACCCCATCTATTTTAGAGGTAGAGGGTGCAAAAGATGTTGCTGTTGAAGCATACACTATGTCAAAATCTTACAATATGGCTGGTTGGCGTGTTGGTTTTGTTTGTGGAAACAAAAAACTCATTGGTGCATTACAGAGTATTAAATCATGGCTAGACTACGGAATGTTTACTCCTATTCAAGTAGCAGCTACTGTTGCACTTGACGAACACCACTATGTACCAGATGAGCAGATTATTCCTCTTTATGAAAAACGACGAGATGTTATGTTAAAAGCGTTTGAAAATGCAGGTTGGCATATGGGCAAACCAAGTGCTAGTATGTTTATTTGGGGTAAAATTCCAAAGAGCTGTCAAGCTATGGGAAGTTTAGAGTTTTCAAAACGCTTATTAACCGAAGCAGGTGTTGCTGTAAGTCCAGGAGTTGGCTTTGGAAAATATGGAGATGATTCGGTAAGAATTGCACTTATTGAAAATGAAAATAGAATCCGTCAAGCAGCAAGAAACATTAAAAAATTTCTTAAAAAAGTAGAAGAAGAGAATAAGCAGAAGGAATCATAAAAATGATAAAAATAGGAATACTTGGAGTTGGAACAGTTGGGGCAAGTGTTGCAAATATTTTAGAGACCAATGCTGACATTATTGAAGCTAGAGCTGGTAAAAAGATTGTTGTAAAAGCTGGTGTAGTTAAAAATCTATCTAAAGATAGAGGTGTAAGCATTACTCTTTCAGATAATCCATCAGATATTGTAGATGACCCAGAGATTGACATTGTAGTAGAGCTTATGGGTGGAGTTGAAGAGCCTTATGAATTAGTAAAAAAAGCCTTACAAAATGGTAAAGCAGTAGTAACTGCCAACAAAGCACTTTTAGCATATCACCGTTATGAGCTTCAAGAGATTGCTGGTAATATTCCTCTTATGTATGAGGCGAGTACAGCAGGTGGAATTCCTATTATTGGTGCGTTAAGAAATGGATTAACAGCAAACCATATTGAGTCTATTCAGGGTATTATGAATGGTACAACCAACTACATGCTAACCAAGATGATTAATGAAGGTGCTTTATACGATGAGATTCTAAAAGAGGCACAAGAGTTGGGTTATGCAGAGGCTGACCCAACATTTGATGTTGGTGGATTTGATGCCTCACATAAGCTTCTAATCTTAGCAAGTATCGCCTACGGAATTGATGCCAAACCAGAAGATATTCTTATTGAGGGTATTCAAAAGATTACAGCTACCGATGTTGATTTTGCAAAAGAGTTTGGATATGAGATTAAACTGCTTGGAATTGCTAAAAAGACCAAAAATGGTGTAGAGCTTAGAGTACACCCTACGATGATTCCATCAAGTAGTATGATAGCAAAAGTCGATGGGGTAATGAATGCTGTCTCTGTTGTAGGTGACCGTGTAGGTGAGACTATGTACTATGGTGCAGGGGCAGGTGGTGATGCGACAGCTTCTGCTGTTGTTGCAGATATTATTGATATTGTTCGTGGGAACCATGGTCCTATGCTAGGCTATAAAAAAGGGCTAGAGGGTGGTGGTTTAGAGCTTCTTTCTAAAGAGAATATTACAACAAACTACTACCTAAGAATGGAAGTAGATGACCAACCTGGAGTATTAGCAAAAGTGACAAACTCCTTAGATACCTTTGGTATCTCAATTGAGTCTATGCTACAAAAACCTCATGTTGAAGATGGTCATGTTAAACTACTCTTCACCACACATAAATGTCAAGAGGCAAAAATAGAAGAGGCAATTTTAGCCTTTAAAAAGCTTGAGTGTGTTCATGGCAAAATTGCTATGATGAGGATTGAGAAGTAACTATTACTTCCAATCAACACTAAAGCACCCTGCAATAGAGCATCATCTATAACAATATATCCATAAGTCACTAGTAAATCGGTAATTTTTTCATATAAATGTGATTATAATACCTTAACAAATTTTTAAAAGAGAGATAATGCCAGATTGGTTAAAAGAGTTAATAGAAAAGATTAAAAAATCAGAAATTTATAAGAGAATAGAAAAAAAGTTTAAAGAGACCCCTCCTACCCAAAACATACCAACAAAACAGAAGGTTTTTTTTATAATTACACTTATATTAACATTAGATATGAGTCTCTATCTCTCTTCATCTCTTAAAGAGTCAAATAGTAAAGAGAGTGAACTACAAATAATCTCTAAAAATGCTAAAGAGATTAACTATTTTGATGATAATAGTTCAGCTGTAAAAGAGCTACTCTCTGCTGATAAGGTTTTTTTTGTTGTTGATGAAGAGCTAAATGTTGATGTCTTTTTTAAAGAGAAAAATGAGACTAAAGAGATTAAAAATCTACCTATCTACAGTATTACACGAAGTATTGAAAAAGAGTTAATTAAAGCCAATATTAACTACCAATGGATTAAACCTGATGATGGGAAACCTAAGTTTATTATTTTATCATTTATTGGTGAACATGCATTAGATTTACTCTTTATTGGACTCCTAATCTTAGTGCTTAAAAGTTCAGGCATGATGATGCTTGGAGGTGATAAATTTACCATCTATAGACCCAAAGAGATAAAAGGGAGCATGAACGATATTATAGGATACGATGATATAAAAGAGGAGATTCACCACTTAGTTAACATGCTTAAAAATATCTCACTCTACTCAGAGTATGGTATTGAAGATATTTTTAACATTATGTTTTCTGGAGAGCAAGGGACAGGTAAGACAACTATGGCTGTACAGATTGCTAAAAAGTTAGAAGTTCCTATTTTAGTAACAACAGGAAATGTTGAGACAGGCTACATTGCAGGTGGAGCAAATGTCATTAAAAAAATCTACTCGAAAGCCAATGAACTAGCTGTAGAGAACAAGTTTAAAACATGTGTTGTATTTATTGATGAGGCTCAAACACTTCTTAGAAAAAGAGGTATATCACGTGAAAAGTGGGCAGATGACTCTTCCAATGAGCTACTAACGCATCTTGAAGGTGTTAAGACCATTAACGATGTTCGCATTATTACCATTGTCGCTTCAAACTTCGATGAGAGTAATATGCAAATAGATGAAGCTATGGCAGCACGATTTAAGAAAAAAATTCACTTTAGACTCCCAAATGAGGAGGAGAGAAAAGCACTCTTAGAACACTTTTTAAAGCCTGTTCAAAATAAAGATGAGACCATAGATTTAAACCTTCTTGCCAAAGCATTCTCTCAAACAAGTCCAAGAACACTACAGACCATTGTTCAAGAGGCATCTCTATTAGCTATTGCAAAAGAGGAGCATGTCTCGCATGAACATCTTATGAAAGCTTTTGAGGTGGTGATGATTGGTCAATCAAACCGAAAAACAACCAAAAATAGAGATAAAGAGCGTCATATTATATCTATTCATGAGATTGGTCACTTTATTGTAAACTACAAACAGACCCTCAAAGAGAACAACATGGATATAGAGAAGACAAAAGAGCAGATGAAAGTAATAAAAATCTCTTCTGAAAACATCTCTCGTGTAAATGCTTTAGGGTATGTACTTAGCGAATCTGATGATATACTACTCCATAGTATCTATGAGCTAGAGAAAGAGGTTCGAATTCTCTACGGTGGGGTTGCTGCTGAAGAGCTTATTTTTGGAAAGAGAAATATTACAACTGGCTCTGCCAATGATATTGAGAAGATTACTCACATACTAAACCATCTCTTCATTGAGACCTCTGCCTACTCAACTGCAAAACTAAAACTTGACAATATTGAGATGCTAAAGAAAGAGGCTTACAAAAAGATGGAGAGTAAAGCTAGTGAACTATATAATGAAACGCTAGAGATTCTCAAAGATGAGCAAAAGCTTATCTCTCACCTTGCCAAACTACTTATTGAGCGTTGGATACTCTCTAAAGAGGAGATTTTTGAAGAGATTATAAATTATAAAAGAGTATAAAACTAATACTTCAACTCCTCCAATCTATCAATTCTCTCTTCTGTAGTTGGGTGGGTGCTAAAGAGCTGTTTCATGGAGAAATCTTTTCCTGTAAATGGATTTATAATGAACATATGAGCCGTTTGTGGATCGGCATCGTGTAGTATTAAACCTCTTGCATAGTGGTCTAATTTTTCTAATGCACTCTGTAGCCACTCTGGGTGTCCTGTCATTTTTGCTGCACCCTCATCTGCCATAAATTCTCTATTTCTACTCACTGTCATCTGAATAATAGTTGCTACCATTGGCATAATGAACATAAGTGCAATCGTTACAATAGGGTTTGGTCGCTCATCTTCGCTACTTCCACCAAAAAACATTCCAAAATTTGCCAACATAGCAATAGCTCCTGCAATGGTTGCTGTAATTGTTCCAATAAGCATATCATAGTGTTTAATATGGCTCAACTCATGGGCAATAACAGCCTCTACCTCTTGCTCATCTAAAAGCTCTAAAAGCCCCTCTGTAACAGCAACTGCTGCATGTTCATAATCACGTCCTGTTGCAAAAGCATTAGGTTGCTCATCAGGAATAATATATAGCTTAGGCATAGGTAAATTGGCTCTCTTGGTTAAACGATATACAATAGCATAAAGTCCTGATGCTGAATGAGCATCAACTTCTATAGCATGATAGTGTTTTAAAACCTGCTCATGACTATAGTAGTAGGCATAAAAGTTCATACCTAATGCACCTAAAAAGGCTAAAATCATACCTGTCTGCCCTGCAATTATCCCTCCGAACCAAATAAAAAGGAGGGTTAATCCAATCATCAAAATATAAGTTTTAAACTGCTCCATTCACACTCCTTTTTAATTTTAATAGCTCTTATTTTACTTTTTCTTATTTATAGTTACTGTTAAAATACCATCTTTATAGTCTGTTTTTAAACTATCTGCCTTAGCATCTTTTGGTAAGCTCATTGCTCTTTGTGTTACACCAACAAAGGTTGATTGACTTACAACTTTACCATCTCTCTTCTCCTCTCTCTTCTGCTCTGTTTTAGCTTCAATGGAGAGAAGATTATCTTTAACATCTACTTTTATACCCTTCTCATTAGCACCAGGGAGTTCTACTTTTAACTCATATCTGTCACCCTTATCTACAAAATCTTCATCTGCTTTCATAGATAACTTACTAAAGTGACTCTTTAAATTTGGCGATATAGCAACATCATTAAAGAAGTCTCTATTGAACTCCTTTATAACTCTATTCATATCCTCATTTAACTTCTGAAAATGTTTAAAAATTGGGTCATTAACAAAAGGGTCATTTTGAGTTAAATTGCTATCAGCATAAAGAGTCATATATGGAATAGCCCCTAAAAGAGCTATCTGCATTAATTTTTTCATAAACTTCTCCTTACTTAATAGATATACTTCTTGCTTTTCGTGCCTCCTCTTTCTCTAAAGAGATATAGAGACGACCATCTTCATAGTTTGCTGTAATCTTCTCTCGGTCAACATCTTTTGGTAAGACAAAACTTCTTGAGATAAGACCATATTTACTCTCACAGAGGTAGTAGTCTTCCTCTTTAACCTCATTTTTTGTTCGTCTTACTGCATTTACAGTTAAATAGTCATCTTCAATTTTGAGTTCAATCTCATCTTTCTCTACACCTGGTAGGTCAATCTCAATATCATAGGTATCAGGACTATGCTTTGCAAAGTTTGCCAAAGGGAGATGTCTTGCAACATTACCAAGTGCCTCTTTTGCTACCTCTAACCCCTTCTCTACCTTCTCTTCAACTGCATTAACCAACTCTTTTCCATTCTCAATAATTTTATCTTTTGTTGCACTCATCATTAACTCCTTGTTTATTTAATCTCAATTTTTTTACTTGATGTATCTACTTTTACCTTTGGAATGGTCACTTCCAACATACCATTAGTAAACTTTGCTTCAATGTTTGAGACATCTACCTTTTCAGGGAGTGTAAAACTTCGAGAAAATAGACCATAACGACTCTCTACCTTATGGTAATCTTCATCTTTAACCTCTTCTCTTACATTTCTCTCTCCTGAAATGGTTAATACATTTCCATCAACTTGAATATCCACATTCTCTTTTTTTACTCCAGGCAACTCAACTTCAATATGGTAAGCCTCTTCTGTCTCTCTTGTATTTACATTAGGACGGAAATCAACCAGATTACTCTCTGTTGTCTGCTCATTGACCGAGTTTATAATTGCATTTACAAGGTCAAAACTCTTTCTAATATCATTAAATGGTTCATATCTTTTTACTAACATGTTTTAATCCTTCTATTTTTTTATTTAGCTCTATTGGCTAAATATGAGAGAATTATAAAAAAAATTATGGAGAAAAAATGCCACTTTAGTAGCATTTGAGATTAACTTACTCTTTCAGCCTCTATGAGTGCCTCTACTCCACTATATATATCATCTAAAGCCTCTACTTCTGTTACCCCTAAACGACGACGGTTACTAATGTCAAAAACTGCCCCTTTGCTTTGAGTATGCTCTCCATCAACCCCTCTAATTTGTAGATGATATTTTTTAATAATGGAATTAAACTTATCTATATTATTTGCCAATTTTGGAAGTTTAATATGGACACTTGCTCTCATAGCTGTTCCCAAATTGGTTGGACAAGAGCTAATGTAACCTAAACGCTCACTATATGAAAAAGAGAGCTTCTGCTCAATAGCATCTAATGCTGTTACCAATCGCTCAAAAACCTCTTTTAAATTACCACCCTTTTGCATGGAGATAATACGTAACTGATCCTCCTCATTGACCCAAACTAAAAAAGTTTTGTTATAGTTATGGAAAATTCCTCTACCCTCTGCCCAATCACGATTTAATCCTGCTGACTCCAAAAAACGGTCTCCCTCTTTAAACAAAAAGTGGTCATTAATAAGTCTATTTTGAGTCTCTCTACTCATTCCCATTAAAGGGTAGTACTCTCCCTCTAGCTCTCCTTTTAACTCTTTTAAAACATCTACTACTCTTTGTTCAAGCTCATATCTCTGCTCTTTACTAATGATTGTACCTAATGGAAAACCTGCTAAGTTACGCCCTACTCGAACTCGTGTTGAGAGGATATATTCACCTTTTGAATCAAGCTCTTTATAACTCTTATTATGAATATCTCGGTCACTCTTATGTCTTTTATTAGCTCCAAAACCATGATAATCTTCAATAATTTTATCAAAAAGAGGAGCAAAAAGTTCATAACTCTCTTCATCTCCTGCATAGACTCCTATGCTACTATCAAGATTCTCTACTCCTGACTTAATTGCCATATCTAAAGTAAAGCCATTTACTGTTTTTTTATCTTTTAGAGCTTCAAAAAGCTCTTTGGTTAAATATTTGGAGAGGTACGAAGTGGTCGATGGTGGAAAAGTTGGATAGGTCATATAGTGTTATCTTTTTTAAAAGAAGTATAGCACAGCTTTAGGCAATCCAAACCTTATAGAGCATAAATAGTTCAATGATAACCACTATTACAAAAGTAGTGTTACTCATACCCTTGCCCTTCTCTTTTGGTGCTTTTTCTTTAGGTAAAAAATGGTTATGATGCCCTTTTAAGAGACCTTTTTTCTCTAAAATAATATGTTCAACTACCTCATCTACAACATGGTCTTTTTTTCCCATATATAATCCTTTATTTATTAAAGTAAATTTTTTTAATAAATTATAACATAATTTTATATATAATCACAATCTTTAAAGCTTCTAGCCACTGGATTACGAACTCTCTTTAGCTCCATATCAATATATTCAAACCCATCTAACATTTTTAATGAAGCTATTGTAGAGGCTCTCACTAAAGGGGATTTATGTAAAAATATAAAAAATCCATTCTCATACAATCCTAAACGGGCAGAAGAAGCAATAGAATAAGTAGTTAAAATAGCATCCTCTTTAGAGATATTTTTAATCTCTGAAAAAAACTCTTTTGTCCAGAGTAAAGGGTTATGTTTAGGAGAGAAAGCATCTTGATATATGATATCTACTTTCTCTCTTATTTTAGGAATCTCTTCTCTAGCATCACCTAATAGAATCTCTATTTTAAACTGCTCATCTTCATAAAATAGATTTTGACTAATAGCGTTGATAATATCTTTAATATCTTTAAATTCTGTAGGAAAAGTAAAGCTCTCTAACGAATGAATAAGTTCTTCATCGAACTCTGGAGATAGAATATGTACTTTAGTCTTTAACTTATGTTTTTTAAGATAATAGAGCGTTGCAAAAGTATTATAACCTAAACCAAAGCAGATGTCCAAAATGGTTAGCTTTGTAGCATTTTTTTTTAGACTTAATGCAGGTTTCACATGCTTCTCTAGCGACTCATGTAATGCTCCATCTTTGGTAGAGTGGTAAGGCTCATTAAACTCTTTAGAGAAGAGTGTATTGGTTCCATCTTCACAAAGAACTAACTCTTTTTGAGAACGTAATGTTTGATTATACAACTACAACCCCACCTCATCAAGCTCTTTAAAGACAAATGCCTCAATCACTTCAGAGATGGTCTCCTCTTCTCTTGTGCAAAGAACCATCATTCCTTCATCCATAAACTCCATATATGATTCATACTTATTTTTCATAACAATAAAGTCAACCCAATCAGTATAATCTTCTCGTCTATTATAGAAGGTAATATCTTTTGTATCTCCTCCGTCCATCTCTACCAATGCCCAATATTTAGCTGAAGCGACTTCAGTAAGTTTTGCATTTTGTGCATCTTTGCTATCTACACACATCCAAATAAGCATACTACAACCCTTTAAGTTTTTTCTTTGAAAGCTTTAAATCTTCATTACTCATAACTCCAATTTTAGCATCTAAAATATTTTTAGCAATCTCTTTTGCTTCATCTAGTGAGTGCATTTCACAAGTTCCACACTGATAGATATTTAATTCAGGAATATCACTCTGTTTCTCAACAGCTAAAACATCTTTCATGGACTTTTTCCACGCTTTTGCTACCTTTTTCTCTTTTGGTGTTCCAAGAAGAGACATATAGAACCCTGTTCTACACCCCATTGGTGAGATGTCAATAATCTCTACTTTTTTAGAGTTTAAATGGTCACGCATAAACCCTGCAAATAGATGCTCTAAGGTATGAATACCTCGTTCACTTAAAATATCTTGATTTGGTTTACAAAAACGCAAATCAAATACTGTAATATCATCTCCTGATGGTGTCTTCATATTTTTAGCAATACGCACTGCTGGTGCAGGCATCTTTGTATGGTCAACGGTAAAACTGTCTAATAGTGGCATAATAATTCCTTAATTTTAATTAACGCAATATACAATAAAAATTATATAAAAATGGTAAACTGTCACAATTAATTTTTAGGAGGATTTTATGTCAAAACAAAAAGAGTTTGAGAGTGCCATTACCAAAGTATTAGAACTTTTAGGAGAAAATCCAAAAAGAGAGGGGCTACTAAAGACACCACATCGTGTAGCAAAAGCGTGGGAGTTCCTAACAGAGGGTTACCATGAAGACCCAAAAGAGATTTTAAACAAAGCACTCTTTACCTCTACAAATGATGAGATGGTAGTAGTGCGTGATATTGAGTTCTACTCCACTTGCGAACATCATATGTTGCCTATTATCGGTAGAGTTCATGTTGCCTACATTCCAGATGGAAAAGTAGTAGGACTCTCTAAGATTCCTAGAATTGTTAATCTATATGCACGACGACTTCAGATTCAAGAGCAGATGACTGAACAGATTGCTGATGCTATTGCAGAGACTATTAACCCTAAAGGGGTGGCAGTCGTTGTTCATGCAAGACACATGTGTATGGAGATGAGAGGAGTACAAAAGATAAACTCAACAACAGTAAGCTCTGCACTTCGTGGTCTATTTAAGAGTGACCAACGTACGCGTAGTGAGTTTTACAATATTATTAATACTCCTGCTCCATCTAACTTTTAGAGAATAGGTTAGAGAACCAAGAGTTATGAGTAGCTAGAGCTTTGCCCTCTTTACTCTGCTTTAACCTCTCTAAAAGCTCTCTATATTTTTGGGTAATATCAACACGCTCAAATAAAAAAGCCTCTATCTCACTATCGTACTTTTTCTGCATTGCCATCTGCCTATCTTCAAGATTAGAGAGTTGAGTTGTTAACTTCTCTATTACATCATCTTTTGACTTTAAAAGTTCTTGAAATTTATCAAGTTCACTGTTATGTTCATCTAAAACAAACTTCTGCCCTTGATAGTTTAATTTCAACTCTGTATTCTCCTCTATAAGCTTTTCATTAATCTTCCTATAGTGTGCTAACTCTTCCTCTTTTTGCTTTATATCTACAGTTA
>JALSQJ010000201.1 GCA_026985495.1 Campylobacteraceae bacterium | reverse complement strand
ATCACTATATCTATCTACACATAAAACTATTAAGATAAATGAGAGCATTAAAAACAGACTCCATATCCAATATCTCCCCATCTCTATCTCCCTATTTTTTAATAGTATGTTATTTTATGTTATAAATGAATATATATAATTTTATCATAATAATATCCTCTAACATATATAATTTTATAAGTTATATTTTTGTTTTATATTATTTTAATATAATTCTTTTTTCACACTCTATTTAAATTTTATCTCTAAAGCTTAAAAGACTATTTTATGGGCTTTAGAGAACAATATGCCCTATTTTCTTAAGAAAAACTTTAAAAAAATATTTAAAATTTAAGTTAAGATATTATTTATTTAATATAAAATATCTTTATAAAAATAGACACGAAAGGAAATTTCATTATGAAAATATCGGTAATGGGAATAGATTACAACCACCTCTTAAGTGGTAAAGCTTTGGCTGAAATGGGGAATGAAGTTACATACATATCTAAAGATAATAAAAGAATAAATAACATAAAAAGAGGTTATTATAATTCATATGAAGCTAAAGTTATTAAAAGTTTAAGCAAAAAAGAGAGTATTGGATTTTCTGCAGATATCAAAGAGGCTCTTAAAAATACAAATATGTGTTTTATCTCTGAAGGACTTACAGCAGATAGTGATAATCAGATGGAAGAGGTTTTAAACACGGCTAAAATAGTTGGTAAACATATGAACAGTCATATGTTCATTATAGACCGTTCTGATGCTTCAATGTCGAGAGTTGGTCAAATTAAAGAGACTATAGAAGAGGAGCTTAAAAAAAGGAATAAAAATATTAGCTTTGAAGTTATTGCTAATCCAGATTTTTTAAAAGCTTAATAGATTAACACTTTTTTAATTTACAAATTATGCAAAATGAGTCTTTTTCTCATTTAATTTTAAAAATAAACCTTATATTTATCATAACTAATGCATAATTCGTAAAAAAGATTTATATGAATTTACAAACATTTGAAAAATATTTTATACCTCTATTATTTGCAACAATTTTTATTGTTGCATTTAATTGGCAATTTACCATCTCCTATGCCTATATCATCGAAAATTTTAAAGAAGATAGACTATCAACCCTCTACGCTCATCTGTTTATTTATAGCTTTTTAGTTCTATCTATTTTTATATTTATTACTACTCTTTTTAACCACTTTATTTTAAAATCTAATTTTTTTATTGCTCTTACCTTTAGCATGTTCTTAATTTTTTATATTCTATCTTACAACTCAATAAAAGATACAGTAAGTTATTTTATAGAATACCCTCTTCCTACAAAAGCAATCATGGGTATGATACTATTTATTGTAGGTACATTTGCCTCTCTAATCTATCCCTTATTTTTAAGTTTTTTTAAGAGACCTATTCCACTTAGCCACACTTTTATTTTCTTCTCTTTAACGCTTATCTACTCTGCACTATTCATAAACACCTACTGTTACCCTATATATGAAATTTTGACAAAGTTTTAATATATCTTATCTATATTATCTCTTTTTTTCTCTCATTCAGTAAAAATTAAATAAGCTTTGTTAAACTTAAAATATAACTACAAAGGATTATTATGAAAAAAATGCTTACTTTATGTATAACAACAGCTGTTATACTGACAACCAATGCCCTTGCTTTTGACTTTGGCAAAACTCCAGATAAAATATCTGCTCACTATGTTACTCCTGCACAATCGGTCAACGATGTTAAGTCAAAACTAACAAAAAATGGTTTTAAAATCTTAGCAACAACCACGCCTATAGCAGGTCACAAGATATTAAGTATTACCAATGACGAGCTTAAAGCTACCAATACATACATGGCTGTCATTAATGTCAATGTAGGAGCAAAAGAGGTTCGTGTTCAAAACCCTTCCTACCTTGGTGCTGCTTATCTTGGAGATAAATACAAATATGGACAATTTAAAGCTACTGTAAATGCTTTAGAAAAAGCACTTGGTTCACTTAAAGGTTCTAACCAAAAGACAGACTTTTCAGATTTAGCAGAGTACCATTTTATGTTTGGTATGCCAAAATTAGCAGATACCATCACTGTAAAAGAGGGGAAAGGTTTGGCTAAAAAAGTAACAGCTAAAAATAAATATGTTGCTTACACATTAACTCTTCCAAATGGATTGATACTGGTAGGACATAACCTAAAGGGAGAAACTAATAAATTTCTAAAAACACTTAATCAAGAGAGGAATGCTCAGCTTTTACCTTACCAATCGATGGTATATGGAAATGCTGTTCAAATGTTAGACCCTAAGTACTACCTTGCACTCTCATTACCACTATTAAGTATGGGGGAGTTTATGAAGATTGCGTCTGTTCCAGACCAAATTGAAAAAGATATCAAAAGAGCTTATAAATAAGCTTAAACTTCTGAACCCAATCTCTTGGGTTCACAATATTAAAGCCCAGCTTCCTTAATCGCTTCTGCTTGAGCATGTGTATTTAACGGGTCTAATACCAATTTTAAATTTCCATCATTCATAATTCGGTCTAATGAATAGAGTGTTAAGTCAATTCTATGGTCTGTTAAACGGTTTTGAGGATAGTTATAAGTTCTAATCTTCTCTGAACGTGAACCTGTTCCTACTTGTAGTTTTCTTTGTGCTGAAGTCTCATCTAACTGCTCTTGAAGGTAAGCATCATAGACTCTAGCTTTAAGAACTTTCATAGCTTTGTCACGGTTTTTATGTTGTGATTTCTCATCTTGAATGGCAGCTACAATACCTGTAGGAATGTGTGTTAATCGTACAGCTGAGTCTGTTGTATTAACCGACTGACCACCACACCCACTTGAACGGTAAACGTCCATTTTAATGTCGTTTGGCTTTAACTCTACCTCAACATCATCTACTTCTGGAATAACTGCCACAGTAATAGCAGAGGTATGAACACGCCCTTGTGTTTCCGTATCTGGCACACGCTGAACACGGTGGATTCCTGCTTCAAATTTTAGTTGAGAATATACTCCCTCACCACTAATTTGAGCAATCATCTCTTTATATCCACCAGCTGTTCCATCTGAAGAGGATATAATTTCAACTCTCCAGCCAACAGTTTCAGCATAACGTAGATACATTTTAAAAACATCTGCTACAAAAAGTGCTGCTTCATCACCTCCAGCCCCTGCTCTAAGTTCTAAAATAATATTTTTATCATCATTTGGGTCAGAAGGAATCATAAGAACTTTAATCTCATCCTCCAATTTTGGTAACAATGGCTCTAATTCAGAGAGTTCCTCTTTTGCAAGATCACCAAGTTCTGCATCACCTAAAAGCTCTCTGTTCTCTTCTATCGCTTCTGCTGTTGATATGTACTCATTTGCTTTCTCTACCAATTTACTAAGTTTTGACTGCTCACGACCTAAGTCTGTCATTTTTTTAATATCTGAAGCAATATCGGGAGAACTTAACAGTGTGTTAATTTCATCATAACGGTCAATAAAGGGTTGGAGTTTTTCTTTAAACATAGTAGAACCTAGTTAGTGGGATTTCTGAAAAATTACTAGAGGTGACCAAATTGTGGTCACTCAAAAAAAGGGAGTTGCTAATTAAGCAGCAATTTTATTAACCATAAGGTTAAGCCTACTTACTTTTCTAGCAGCAGTACCTTTTTTAATAAAACCTTTACTTACCATTTTATGAATCTGCTTGTTAGCAACTTTAAATGCCTCTTCTGCAGCTGCTTTATCATTTGCTTCTACAGCTACAACTACAGCTTTAACAATATTTTTAAATCTTGTTCTATAGTATCTATTTCTCTCTGTTCTTTTAGCAGTTTGTCTGATTCTTTTAATCGTTGACTGATGATGTGCCATGTTATATGTCCTTTGTTTGGTACGTTTGATGTTAGCTCTTTGTTAGAAGAGTCTATAATTTGGCGAATTTTATCAAAAAAACTCTTTGGGGTTCTTTATTTTCCAAATGTATCTATGAAAAATTACAAAAACAACACAAAAGCAAAAACAATAAACAGAATAAAGTGCAAGAAGCCCTCTAACATATTTGTCTCTCCATCATTAAAGTTTACAATACTTACCAGAAGTGTCAACCCCAATAGCATACTCTGCATAGATGTTAGGGCTAAATTTAACTCTAAACCTGCAAAATAAGAGATAATAATTACCGATGGTACGGTCAATAAAACAGTTGCCAATGATGCACCTAACGCAATGTTAATAACGGTCTGCATACTGTTTTTTAGTGCTGCCCTAAATGCAACAATCAGTTCAGGAGAGGCTGAGATGAGTGCGACACCTACTGCACCTAATGCTAAAGGGAGTTCTAAATACTCTAAGCTATGTTCCATAAAAACAGCAAGAATTTCTGACATAAAACCAATAAGTAAAATATATACCAAAAGTAGAAACGAATGGTACCAACCATTTATATATGTAGAGCAATGGGTCTCACAACTCTCACTCTCTTCAGTTCTATATTCAAAAAAGTATTTATGATTTTTTAGTTGAATTTTAGTAAAGACCATATATAGAAGGATAAAAATAACGACAATAAACCACATATAAGCAGTGTGATGAGAGGCATCTATGAGATGGGGCATAACCATGGCAAGACCAATAGCTACCAACAACATAGAGAGATAGGAGTTAGAAGAGTCGATATTGTAAGGTTGCTCTCCAAACTTGAGTCCACCAATAATTGCTGCTACACCTAAAAGAGCATTTATATCCAACATAATTGCTGAATAGATGGTATCTCTTGCTAATACAGGGTTATGGGCATGAAGCATCATAATAGCAATAATCATCACTTCAACAGTAACAGCAGACATGGTCAAGATGAGTGTACCGTAAGGCTCACCAAACTTTTCTGCTAATAGCTCTGCATGATGAGCAACAGCCAATGATGTATAGACAATAACTGCAAAGAGAATTAGGAAACCTACTATGTTTCCTATGTTAGTTTGAGCTAATCTATCTTCATAGAGAATAAAAATTCCTAAAGTAATAAGAGAGATAAAAAGTGCATACTCTTTAGATAAAGCTTTCATGAAAATTCCTTAAAAATAATAATTTAAATTAATTAAGAAATAATAGCAAAACTCTTATCTATATGTTCTAAAAATTTGACTATATCTTGCACCACTTAGCTGGTTATATCTTGGCTTTTTAGCCGAATAGAATCGATAGAGAATATCTTGTGCTTTTGGGTGACCTTTTTTTGCTGCTCTAGTAAACCAAAGTCGTGCAAGTTCAGCATTTTGTCTAACACCCTTTCCATAGTGAAACATAAGTGCCAACTCATATTGAGCAAGAACATGCCCTTTGAGTGCTGATTTATGTAGATACTTAAATGCATTTTGTTGGTTGGTTCTTGTTGGTGTTGCATGTTTAAAACGCAACCCAATATTGTATTGAGTATAAACATTTTTATACTCTCGATAGTTATATATTCGTTGTATATTTGTTGCATCTAGCTGTGTAAAAACAAGGAATAGAGAGAATAATATTACTTTTTTCATAATTATAAATTTAACCTTAAATATAAATTTTAGTTTATTATATTAAAATTATATTTAAATATAGCACTAATTACAAAAATATATCTATTTTTTCTTATTTAAAATATCTTCATAGTAGTGATAACAACTTACAAAAATAGTATCATTTTCTATTTTTATTCTCTCATCATCACGCATAAATGCTTTTCTAAGTCGTTTTACAACCTTAGCTTTACGCTTATCTTTAGTTATTTTACATCTTTCAAAAAACTCATCAAGCGTTATCCAGCACTCCTCCTCTTCAAACTCAACCTCTTTTAAAGAGATGGCTTCAATAGGTTCTGACTGTTTCTCTAACTCTTTTTTCTTATTAATCACCATATAATCAACCTGCTTAACATATAGATTTCGCATCTCAGTAAAAACCTGTTTTAGTAGCTCAATTTCACCCCTAAGTGTGGTATTTATCTCTGTATTAGTATGTTTCAAATCTGAAATACTCTCTTTTAGTACAGAGATTGTCTGCTCTTTTGACTCTAAAAGTTCTTTAACATCTACCAAGTTTCCAGGTATATCCTCTTTTTGACTCTCTATCTTATCCTCTTTTGATACTACTTCATCTACCACAATATAGATTTTTCCATCAACTGTTTTTGACTCTAATGTTCCTTTTTTAATCTTTGCATAAACAGCCTGACGCGATATACCTTGTGATGCAGCATACTCAATAGGTTTAACCAATTTGCTCATCTTTTTACCTTTTTTCCCATAATTATAATAACCTGAGTTCGACGGAATACCATAGTCACAATTTTACGAGGTTTTTCATAGGCAATGTCACATTTTTGCAGGACTAACTGGTTAATTCAAAAAAATGTGTCTAAGCATATGGGAAACCTCGTAAAACCCAAAGGGAAGTCTAAAAATAGGCAATCTTTCCTAAATAAAATTCTTGAATTAGCTACGGCTAGTCCTACAAATTTAATTTTGGAAACCTTACCTATTTTTAGACTTTTGTGGCTATGGTATTCCGTCGAACTCAGGTTAATAATAGCATAATATAGTTACTTTGTAAATAATTAATAGAAAAGAACAAAATTAAAAGTAGTGTTGAATTTTTATTTAGAAATTAAATTAGTAAGTAGAGTCGAATGGAGAGTTCCATTCGACTTATAAGTAGAGAAAAAATCTTAAAGTCTAGCCTCTTCTCTACGTTGTAGTAAATCCCACTTAGCATCAATATCTTTTTGAACTTCGTCAATGATGTGTCTATATTGTGGTTTAAATAGGTGTTTATAACGCCCTTGAGCTGCCATATACTCCTCTACTGGAATTGGATTTTTTGGTCGGTAAAGAATATTAAGCTCATGACCATCAATAATCTCATAGATTGGGAACATTAAACTATCTGTTGCCAAGTCTGTAAGGTTAATTGTATCTTTTGGGTCAAACTTCCACTCTGTACAACATGGAGATACAGTGTTAATAAAACATGGTCCCTCTGTCTCTAGTGCTTTTTGAAAACCTTTTGCCATACTTTTCCACTTATTTGGTGCAAGTTGTGCTACATAAGGGGAACCATGAGCTGCCATAATAGATACAATATCTTTTTTCTTCTGCTCTTTACCGTAAGAGTGTGTACCTGCTTGTGCTGTAGATGTATGAGCCCCTACTGGTGTTGCTGAACTTCTCTGTCCACCTGTATTAGCATAGTTCTCATTATCAAGACAGATATAGGTAAAGTCATGACCTCTCTCCATAGCACCACTTAGCCATTGGAAACCAATATCGTAAGTAGAACCATCTCCACCAAATGCTACAAATTTAACAGGAGCATCATTGTCTTGAAGATTACCCTTTTTCTTTCGTACTTTATGCATAACTTGTGCAGCTGTAACAGCTGTTGCTGCATTTTCAAAACCGATATGAATCCAAGATGTATCCCATGATGTAAATGGATATACTGCTGTAGAAACCTCTAAACAACCTGTATTTGAAGAGATAACTAAGTTATCATCTGTACAGTTCATTAACTCTCTAACAATCATAGAGTGCGCACACCCAGGACATAGTGTGTGAGCTCCCTCAAATCTATCGTTATTTGTTGAGAACTCTTTTAAGTTCTTTACTGATGTAATTGCCATTTCTAGTTACCCCCTCTTGCCGTTTTAAAAAATCCAAGTTTTGGTCCTCTAAGACCAGAGAACTGTTGAATCTCTGTTGTAATATATCCTGCATCAGCATGTGCTTGTTGCTCGGCATAGATTCTCTCTGCCTCTTCAATTGAGAAGTCACGTCCACCAAGACCATAGATAAAGTTGGTTACTATTGGTCTATTTACAGATGTGTACATAGCTGCA
>JALSQJ010000200.1 GCA_026985495.1 Campylobacteraceae bacterium | reverse complement strand
GATACCGATATGCAAAGCAGTGAAAAACGCTCTCTTTTTCGCTTTTTAGCCATCTATTTAGGCTCAACTTTTACGCTATTTATTTTAGCTACTATTATCTTTTATAGATTTCAAAAACAACAGATTATTGACAATCAAAATGCCAAACTCCTTGTTAAATCTGAAAAGATTATCCAAAACTTACGCGAACTCTCCAACACCTATGATAGCAAACTTATCTATCCTCAATATGAGAACTACCACTCTAGCATTTATAACCTAGACAAAGAGTATATTTTTGGGACAAAAGAGCATAAAAATATTCAATGGAACAAAGAGTATTACCAAGATAAAAACCAACTCTTCTACCTGCGTCCTTTAAGCCCCTACTATTTGGGTGCTTCCTACCTGCTAATCTCACAAACGATTAAGCAAGAACCACTCAATGAACTCTTTAGACTCTCTATGCTCTTTTTGCTTATTGCAGGGGCAATCTTTACCCTTTTGGCACTCTTTTTAGGAAAGCTATTTATCGCTCCTATGAAAGAGTCTATGGAGACGATGAATAAGTTTATAGAAGATACAACCCATGAGCTAAATACCCCCATTAGTACCATCTTGACCAATATTGAGCTACTCGATACCATTCATAACTGTAATGAAAAGCAAGAGATGAGACGCATTGAAATTGCCTCTAAAACCCTCTCTAGGCTCTATGAAGATTTGACTTTTTTAAAGCTCAACCATAACTATCATAGAGAGATTACCTCGCTTAATCTATCGGAACTATTAGCCGAACGCATAGAGTTTTTTAGCACCATGATTGAGGCAAAAGAGCTTAAAGTAAAGAGAGAAATTGCACCAAATATAATAGTGAAAATAGATAAAAATGATGCCATTAGGTTACTAGACAATCTACTCTCCAATGCCATTAAATACAATAAGAAGTTTGGAGAACTCAAGATTATACTTACCCAACAATCACTAACTATTCAAAATACAGGGCATAGTATTGAGGCTAAAAAGATAACAGAGATTCATCAACGTTTCAAACGTGCCAACAGCAGTGAGGGTGGGTTTGGCATAGGCTTAGATATTATTGGGCAAGTGGTACAACGCTACAATTTCAAATTTCAAATCAGCTCAAAAGAGCAATACACGGAGGTAAACATCTTATGGTAAAACTATTTTTAATCATACCCACACTCTTTTTAACCCTTAGCAATGCCAAAGAAGCCTCTACTTTTCTTCAAAAAAACTGTTTAACTTGTCATGTCCAACAGCAGATACCAAGCGAACTCATCTACAGACGCTACCTCATGAAATACAGCACCCATAAAAGCATCAAAAAACAACTCCTAAGCTACCTACAAAACCCTAGTACTCAAACTTCCATCATGCCCAAACAGTTCTTTTTGAAGTTTCCACAAAAAAAGGCTTTGGATTTAAATGAGACTATTTTAGAACAGAGCATTGAGGCTTATTTGGACTATTTTGATGTTAGGGATAGGTTGAGATTGAAGTAAACTAATATTTTGCTAACAAACTTATAGTACTATTGCTTTATATTTGAATTAATAAGGAAATTTAATAATGAAAAAAAGTTTACTAACATCTTCTCTACTCCTAGCCTCTCTACTTTTCATAAATGGATGTGGAGATAGTAGTAATGGAGGTGGAAAAGGTAACAACAATACACCACCTGTGGCAAGTAGTGACTTACCTGTTGAGGTACAAAATGCACTAAAGAGTGAAAAGTCTACACTTAGCCAAGAGCTTACGAATACTTTATCTTTTAT
>JALSQJ010000199.1 GCA_026985495.1 Campylobacteraceae bacterium | reverse complement strand
CGATATATTGTGCATATTAAAAACTCTTTTCCAAAAAACTTCTCTCTCTATGGCAAGAGAATTGTAGTAGATTGTGCCAATGGTGCTGCCTATATTGTTGCTCCTACTGTTTTACGTGAATTGGGTGCAGAGGTTATACTTCTCTCTAGTGAGCCAGATGGGTACAATATTAATACAAATTGTGGTGCAACACACCCTGAAACTTTGTCTAAAAAAGTGATTGAGACACGAGCTGATATTGGTATTGCACTTGATGGTGATGCTGATAGAATTGTCATTGTTGATGAAAAAGGTGATGTGGTTGATGGTGACAAACTGATTGGTGCTTTAGCATTGCATCTAAAAAATGAGAAAAAATTAGCCAATAAAAAGGTGGTCTCTACTGTAATGAGCAACCAAGCATTAGCTGATTTTTTATCCTCTCATGGTTTAGAGCTTGAACGTAGTGATGTTGGAGATAAGCATGTTCTTGAAGTGATGAAAAAGGTTGGTTCTAATTTTGGTGGAGAGCAGAGTGGTCATATTATCTTTTCTGATTTTGCAAAAACAGGAGATGGGTTAGTCTCTGCACTACAAGCATTTGCGTATATGATAGAGACTAATAAAACAGCGAGTGAGGCATTTAATATTTTTGAACTATATCCACAAGAACAAGCAAATATTAAAATCTCTCATAAGTTACCAATAGATGAAATAGGTGGAGTTAAAGAGTTATTTGAAGAGATAGAGAGTTTAGGCATACGTCATCTAATACGCTACTCTGGAACAGAGAATTTGATGAGAATTTTACTTGAGGGTAGAGAGCAGGTTAAGCTTCGTAAAATGATGGATAAAACGGTAACTTTTTTTAAGAAAGCACTTCAGTAATGGTTCGTAATCTTTTAATTTTTATTTTAGTCGCTGTTGGTACATTTGTAATTGACCAAAATATTAAAATTTGGGCTATGGATTCTGTCAATGGTTTAGAGTATGCAACCATTTTAAAAGGTTCATGTATTGATTTGGAGTTACACTACAATCGTGGTGTAGCTTTTTCAATGCTCTCTTTCTTGGGAGACAATTTAAAGTGGATACAACTTCTATTAATTCTATCTATTATAGCTTATGTATTCTATGAGGGGTATATTAAAAAATATGCTTTTGCCATAGGCTTAATTGTTGGTGGAGCATTAGGAAATCTCTATGATAGATTTATTCATGAGGGGGTTGTTGACTATGTTGCATGGCATTGTGGTTTTAATTTTGCTGTCTTTAACTATGCAGATGTAATGATTGATTTAGGTGTTGCTACTATTTTATTGATGACTTTTTTAGAGTATCATCAAGAGAAGAAGAGCCATTAGGCTCTTAATAAACTATTTCAGCCTGTCCATAGAGAGTTTCAATTTTATTTCGTAACTTCTCTATCACTTTTTTCTGTTTTAATGTCAGTTCTATTTTAGCTTTTGCCTCTTTAAAAGAGAGTTTACCTGCTGGTTTTTTATTTAGAAGATAGACTACATTGTATCCATGTTTTGTCTTAACAGGAGTGTTTAAGAGTCTCTTCTTTTTATATTTGTATGCTTTATCAAAAAGATTTTTTGGCATATTATCTCTACTAAACCACCCCATGTAGCCATTCTGTTTATATTGATGTGCTGTCTCAACAAACTCTTTATCTAAATTTTTAGATTTTTTAAGTTTTTTTAAAATTTTATTAGCTGTTTTTTTATCTTTTACAATAATATTGGCTATCTCTATAGAGTTTGGAAGATTAAAGAGTTGAGGGTTGTTGTTGTAGAAATCTTTAATCTCATTTTTA
>JALSQJ010000198.1 GCA_026985495.1 Campylobacteraceae bacterium | reverse complement strand
TTTTACCAAAAGTAGAAGAGCTAGATGAAGAGTTAAAAAAGATGTTAGAAGAGAAGTTGCCTTCAGCAAAGATTGCTTCTGAGGAGTAAAAAATGCATAGTTATGATGAACCTGTCTATCTAATCTCTGTTGTTGCAACTATTTTAGATATTCATCCTCAAACACTTAGACAGTATGAGAAAGAGGGTTTAATAAAGCCTTCTCGAACTCAAGGAAGAATGAGACTCTACTCTCAACGAGATATCGATAAGATAAAATTTGTTTTACAATTGACTCGTAAAATGGGTATTAATTTAGCAGGTGTTGATGTGATTTTAAAGTTAAAAGAGCAGTTAGATTCAATGAGTAACGAAATTAAAAATTTGCGTGAAGAGTTGAGTAAAGTAAATAGAAATGGTTCTGTTCCAACACATAAAGCTGTAGTCACTACAAGTAACTATGATATAATTATTTTTGAAGATTAGCTCTAATTGAGCTAATCAACTTATCTTTTATCTACTTACTAAAAGAACAATGAAACCACCTCTATTAACATAGATACGTTTGGCAACACCTTTGTAGTGTGCAAAAGCTCTTTTTGCATCTTCTATGGTTTCAATTTTTTGGTTTTCTATCTGTATTAAGATATCTCCAGGAATAAAACCACTAATTTCAGCTTGACTTCGTTCAAGTACACCCTCTATAAAAAGACCTTTTACATCAGGAGAAATTCTTTGTTCTTCTCTTATTGTGTTAGTTAGTTCACTAAGTCTTAATCCCTCTATCTCTATATATTTTCCTAAAGAGTGATGGTCACCATTTAAGTCTCCAAGTGTTAGTTGTTTGGTAAACTCTTTTTTATTACGTTCAAATAAGATAGTAATAGTATCATTAGGATTAAGTGATACAATATATCGTTGTAAATCACTAGGATTGGCAATCTCTCTATTATTAATCTTAAGAATGAGGTCTCCACGTTGAAGACCTGCTTTTTGAGCAGGTGTATTGGCTTGAACATCAGTAATTATTGCACCTTTTATATGGCTATAGAGTTTTTTAAGTTCTGGTGTTAATTTTGCAATATTAACTCCCATATAGCCACGACGTACTTTTCCATTCTCTATCAATTTTGTTACAACATTGCGAACCATATCTATTGGAATACTAAAACCAATTCCATGGTTTCCACCAGTTTGAGAGAGAATGGCAGCATTAATCCCAATTAAGGCTCCTCTTGAGTCGATTAAGGCTCCACCTGAGTTTCCAGGATTAATAGAGGCATCGGTTTGAATAAAATGCTCATATTTATTAATACCAACATGATCTTTATTGAGTGCTGAAACAATTCCCTGAGTAACAGTCTCACCAACACCAAAAGGGTTCCCAATAGCAAAAACAACATCTCCAAGGAGGACATCTTTAATATGACCCATTTTTATGGGCTTTAGATTTTTAGCATCAATTTTAATAACAGCTAAATCACTATCCTTATCTTTACCTATAACTTTTGCTTTATAGACTTTTTCATTTCCTTTAACCGTAACAGCAATCTCATCAGCATCAGTTAAGACATGGTTATTAGTAACAATATATCCATCAGAAGAGATAATCACACCTGAACCTAAGGCATTATCACGCAGAGAGGGGGCTTGATGTTGTGGTTGAATTCTATTTCCAAAAAACTCTTGAAAAAAGGGGTCATTGTAGAGTCTATTTTGTGCTTGATTGTTCTGTACAATGGTTTTTGTAGATATATTTACAACAGAATTCATGGAGTCTTTTAGAATCTCATGAAATGATAATATCTCATTTTTCCCACTAG
>JALSQJ010000197.1 GCA_026985495.1 Campylobacteraceae bacterium | reverse complement strand
ATGTTTCAAACTCTATAGGTTTCTCTACCTCTTTTAAAATCATAGCTCTTTTTATTTTGGAGTGTACAGGCACATTGACTAGTTGACCTATTTTTAGATTCTCTTTATAGTGATAAGTTAAAATTGGTGCTGATGATTTTAGGAGTATGGTTTGGTAGTAAAATGTTTCTTGCACATTATATCTCTAAAATAGAGCTATCTTCTTCATCTAAAAATGCCTCTATAGCTTTAAAATTATCTCTCAAAATTTTCTCGATATGAGCGACTTTACAGTTTCCAACTTTTAACCAAATAATCTTAGGGGGTATGCCTCTGTAAATCGCCAAATCATTAAAATCAGAATCTTTAGTTACTATTGTATAACTATGACTTCTAGCAAAAAACCATACTTTTTCATCTGAAACTTCATCAAGTTTTTCAAGCATAACATGATTGGCATTTGGAAAAATATCTTTTATTCTTGCTATAACCCTATGTGAAATATTATTATCAAACAGAATCTTATGCACTCAATTTCACCAGTGTAGTTCTATGCTCTCTATCTGCTGCATATTGTAAAGAAGCAAAAATATCTTGAAGTGTAAGTTTAGGAAAGTCTTCTAAAATCTCTTCATTACTCATACCACTTGCTAACATGTTTAAAATGTCATAAACAGTAATTCTAAGTGTACGAATACAAGGTTTTCCTGAACGGATAATTGGGTTAATAGAAATTAGATTATTAAGCACTTTGGTATCCTTTTATTAATTTTAAATCTATTATACCAAAAAATCCTAATTGGTTAACTGTTTACAACCATTCGCATTAGTGTTATTTGTTTTAGTCGTATCACATTCAAACTTACCTGAAACAACTTCAAATTCTACATCGCCTAATGTTGATTTAAAAATGTATTGGTCACGTCCATTTTTTCCTGTTCCTCCACTAAAAGACCATCTCTCTTTTTTATTCGGTTCAGATGTTATAGGATACTCTAAAACTGATTGATTAGTATCAATAGCTCCTACATAAAAATTACCAAAAACATTGGTCGAATCACCAACAGCAGTTATCTGTGCAAACTCTCCCCTCAATATCCTCTTTTGTCTCTCCATAGCCAAAGCATTTCTAATAGATGCAATGGTTGTTCTAGCCTTGGTTATAACAGCGTCATCTCTAGTAGCTGATAATCTTGGAATGGCTACAGCTGCTAAGATTCCAATGATGACTACTACAAATACTAACTCTATCATGGTAAAGGCTGATTTTTTGTGTTTCATATATAATCCTAATATTTTATTAATCGTCCTCGAAGAACTAAAGGGTAATCTTTCTCTTTGATAAACTCTTGGACTTGGTGACAGACTCTATCAGTTGTTCCTACAGAAAATATTGTTTTTAGCCAATCGGTTGTAGAGGTGGTATCTATATCAATGGTAATACACGCCTCATCTTCACCAATCTTGACTTTTGCACTTTTATTAGTTATATCTATAACTACTCTATTATCAAGTTGTAATCTTCGCAAAATAGATGACATCTGGCTTAAATTATTTTCTGATTCTCCATTAGCTGTACTATAGGTTGATATTTCTGTCATTATTCCTACAATATATTGACTATTATTAGCAATCAAAGCATCATCTCTTGTCATCTGTAAACGAGGAATAGCTACAGCAGATAAGATACCAATAATCACAATAACAAAAATAAGTTCAATCATCGTAAATGCTTTTTTCATACTATATTCTTTTATTTTTTATTTTTAAAATCAAGAATTTGAACTTAAAAATAGAAAATAGGTTACCCCATAAAAATTTATGGAGTAATAGAGATTAA
>JALSQJ010000196.1 GCA_026985495.1 Campylobacteraceae bacterium | reverse complement strand
ACAAACCAAATTAAGTGTTGAGGTGGTTGGAACATCTGCACTATTGAGATTTTTATGAACAATACAGACTTTACAGTCATTATGTTCTAAAGCATCATTATGAAAGTGTGTTGCACTTAAAAAAGAGCTTACAAGATAAAAAATAACAATGGATTTTATTAAAAATAACTTTACTCTTTTCATGAAAAGGATTATACTATTTTAAATATCAAATTTCAATTTAAATGATGGTTTTGCTATACCATACCCTTGTGCTTCATCACACCCCAATCGTAATAAATTAGGAAGATGCTCTTTACTCTCTACACCAATAGCAACAACTTTATAGTTAAATGCTTTTGCTAACTTAATAGAAGCATCTACAATAGAGTGATTTTTACCATTTATAAGCATATCAATAACAAAACTTTTATCTATTTTAATAGTATCAATATCAAATTTTTGGAGATGTGCAAGAGTAGATGACCCTATTCCAAAATCATCTAAGGCTACTTTAAAACCTAACTCTTTAACTGTTTTAATGCGACTTCTACCCAATTCAATATCTTGAATAGCTGTCTCTTCATCAATCTCAAAACATATTTTACTAGGAGATACCATTGGATATCTGTCTATTATCTCTTTAACCATAGGAATAAACTCTTTAGCATTAAACTCCAAGAAACTAATATTAATCCCAATTGAAATATTTCTATTTTTTTCTGAAAATCTATTTTGTTCAATAAAGACTTGCTCAATAACCCATCTTGCAAGATAGAGTCCTATCTCTAAATCATTCCATATATAGGGTAGAAATTTATCAGGAGTTAAAATAGATTTTTGAGGGTGCCTCCATCTCAAAAGAGCCTCAAAAGCGACTATCTCTTGATTATGAAGATTAATAATAGGTTGATAGTAGAGAAGAAACTCTCCTCTATCTATAGCATCTTTTAACTCTTGTGATTTTTTAGCTTTTATTTTAAATTTAGACTCCTCATTTGGGTCATAGAAAGCATAAGGAACTCCCAACTCTTTTGCACGATACATCGCTTTATCTGCTTCTCGTAAAAGTTTGTCAAAAGAGGGTTCTGCAACAGTAGGTGGGCTAAAAGTGATACCCATACTAAAAGATATATCTAAATAGTGTTTTGCTCCATCATCATCTTGATAGACTACAGGTTCAGAAAAGTTTCTCTCTAAACGTCCTAAAAATTTTAAAATATGATCATTCTCTTTTAGGAACCCTACAGCAATAACAAACTCATCTCCACCAAAACGAGAGATAATATCTGACTTTCGTAATGATTTTTGTAGATATTGAGCTACCTTTTTTAAGATAAGGTCACCTGCATCATGACCATAAGTGTCATTTATGGGTTTAAACTTATTTAAATCCATTGACAAAATAGCTACTGCTTTTTTCTCTCTTATACTCTCTTTTACTAAAGGTTGAAGTTTTGTAAAAAATAGTTTACGATTGGCTAAACCTGTTAAAAGGTCATGATTTGAAGCAAACTCCAAATCTTGTTTATATGCCTCCTCTTTTCGTTCTCTTTTTAAATCATCTAAAACCTCATCTAATGTATCAAATAGCTGTCTTGAGTTTAGGGGTTTCATAATATATTTGTCAACATTTATATTAATTGCCTCTGAGAGATGCTCTACTTCATTGTAACTTGTAAAAAGTATAATTCGTTGATTTTGATTCTCACGCTTTATCTCTTTACACATCTCTAAACCGTCCATTTTTGGCATAGATATATCAGCTAAAACAACATCTGGACGCTTCTCTTTAAAGAGTGCAATCCCATCTACACCATCATTGGCAACATAAATCTCTTTAAAATAGCCACTTAGAACACTCTTTACTATATTTTGAGTAATAGTCTCATCTTCAACATATAGTAAGGTAAAATCATTTGTTATATTAAATATGTTAAAGCCTTTTTTTTTAAGTATAACATATAATAGATTAATAATTTAAAACATTTTTGAATATTAATACCTCCTCTTTAAAATAACCAAATAGACAAAGTCTTTTACAATAAGCCCAAAAGAGTAAATCCACAAAATATTTACAATATAATTGAACTTATAATCAAGTCCAAAATAGAGAATGGGTGAACCTATAAAGATTATCCATTTCATATAGTAAAAGAAAAGAATTCCTACTCCAAATATCTCTTTTAGAAACTTTTTCATACTAAAATCCTATAGGTGATAAAACTAAATATCCATGCTACAACAGTAGTAAACACAAACAGATAGAGAAGATATTTGTATCCACCTGCCTCTTTAGCAAATACCATTGATGCTGCTAAACATGGTAGATATATCATAACAAATACAATAAATGCCATAGCTGTCGCAACACTATATGTAGAGGCTAAAATCTCTCGTAGGCTACTACTGTGGTCATCTACTTCATCTCCAATAGAGTAGAGAACTCCTAATGTAGAGACTACCATCTCTTTGGCTGCTAAGCCTGTCTCTAGGGCAACAGTCATTTTCCAGTCAAACCCTAATGGAGCAAAGAGAGGCTCACTCGCCTTTCCAATCTGCCCTAAATAGCTCTGTTCTAAAAGCTTCATCTGCAACTCATTGTTTAGTTTAGATATCTCTTCTTTACTACTACTCTGCTCTATTTTAGTACTATACTGCTCTTCTAAAAGTGGATATTTTGGGTAGTTAGAGGCGAACCAAATTAAAATAGCAGCACCCAAAATAAATGTTCCTGCTTTTTTAACATACCCCTTAGCATTGTTATAAACTGTATGCCAAATAAGCTTAAATGAGGGGAGTCTATACTTTGGCATCTCCATTACAAACGGCTCATCTTCACCCTTAAATACAACCACTCGAAGTATTTTTGCCATAATTAAACCAAGCATAGCACCTGCAATATAGATACCAAATAGAATAGTTCCTGCACTATCACTTGGGAAAAAAGCACCAATAAAAAGAACATATATAGGCAATCTAGCTCCACAACTCATGAAACCTATAATAAAGAGCGTAATAAGTCTATCTTTCTCATTTTTTAGCGTTCGAGCTGCCATATAAGCAGGAACAGAGCAACCAAAACCTGTAACTAAAGGTATAAAACTCTTACCATGCAATCCAAACTTATGAAAAAATCCATCAAGTAAAAAAGCGACTCGACTCATGTAGCCTGTTGTCTCTAAAAGGGCAATTCCTATATAGAGAATAATAATATTTGGTAAAAAGAGTAAGACTGCTCCAACCCCACCAATCATACCATCAACTATCAGACTTCTAAAAGAGTCATTAGAGATATTTGCTCCAATCTCATCACCTAATAGTTGTACTCCTGTATCTATCCACTCCATGGGAATAGCCCCTAGAGTAAATGTTAGCTGAAACAAACCCCACATAAAAAAGAGAAATATTGGAATACCAAAATATTTATTAATCAGTATCTCATCTATCTTTTTAGTTAAATTTTTTACACCTCTATCTCTATTACATTTAATCGTCTCTAACTTAATTCCTCTAGCAATTGCTATATACTCATTAGCTCGTATCTCTTCAATGCTCTTGGTTTCATGATGCATGTAGATATGATTTAATGACTCAATAAGTCGTGGCTGAAGCTCTACCATAATTGGGTGGTCATGCAACTCTTTAAATAGCTCTCTATCTTCAATAAGCAACCGAATAGCTATCTCACGAGAGGTTAAATCTCTCCACTTAAATCTCTTCTCTTCTAAAAACTTAGAGAGGTTAAAAAGCTCCTCTTCAAAAGCATCACTGTAGGTTATTTTTGAGTTTTCTCTATAAGGAGTATCTGCCACTTTATGAATGGTCTCTAATAACTCTTCTACTCCTTTACCACTTCTTGCAGAAACAGCCACAACAGGTACACCAATAATCGCCTCTATCTGCTTAACATCTATCTCCAACCCCTCTTTCTCTGCTTCGTCTATCATATTTAGGGCAATAACCATCTTTTTGTTTAACTTTAAAAGCTCTAAAGTCAAAAGTAGATTTCGTTGAATATGCGTTACATCGACTACATTTACCACAATATCATAATCTTCATCAAGTAGATACCTATGTGCTACCTTCTCCTCTTGGGAAAAACCACCAATAGAGTAAGTTCCAGGTAAATCAACCATCTCCAAAATATGACAGTGATGTTCAAAACAGACCTCACTCTTCTCTACTGTTACTCCTGAGAAGTTACCAACTTTTAGTCCATTTGAGCCACTCATCGCATTAATAAGCATCGACTTCCCAACATTGGGTTGCCCTGCTAAGACTACTTTTATTGCTTCCATTTTATAACCTCTCTACTTCAATCTTTGATGCTTCTTCTCCACGAAGTCCAATAAGTGTATCATCTACCAAAATCTCCATTGTCTTCTTACCCAATGAACACTCCTCTACACTCAACTCACTACCTCTTGATACACCAAAAGATAGCAGACGACTCTTTAATGAATCCTCTGTATCTATCTTAACAATCATAGCTCTATCGCCTTTATGTAGTTCTGAAAGTTTCATACTATTTTACCCCTTAATTTGTAACATCATATCACCTAAAAATTATAATTAGCAAAAATACGAAGATGTTTTGCATCATCTTCCCCAACATTGGTACCTTTTAGGTTCGACGCAATAGCATGAACCTCAAATGCATCACTCATCTCATAGCTTAACACCAAATCAACCTCTGTTGCTTTTGCTTTATCACTATTTTCCAATGTCACTCTACCTAAACCAACAGTTAAGCCCTCTAAACTATTAGATGCTTCATACTCTACACCATACCATGTCGCTTTCCCATTGGCTCCTGCATTGTCTAATATGAGGTATTCAGAGTTTGAGTAAAAAGCTCCTCCACCAAAACCAGAGTTAGCTCCATTATCTTTAACTTCTGTGTAAGCTCCTCTCACTGTTAGCCCAATATTTTGAGCCATTAAACTAGCTGTTACACCATAAACATTTGCATCAGCTCCTACACTATAACCCTCTTTTGCATACTGTAACCCAAAACCATAAGCTATATTATCAATACTTTTCTCATAGTCAGATTCAAGAAAAATAATACTATCTAGCTCTGCTTTATCTAGGTTGTAGTACCATGCTTGAAGTGTTAAATCTTCTATACCCTCATAGGCTATACCAACCAATTGCATACCTCTATCTTCATTAATATTAGAAAACTTATCAACTATAGGGGCATCAACACCTGCCATCTTCACTATATGACCCATAGTCAATGTTGTATTTTGAACCATTTGACTCTGAAACATAACAGCTTCAAAACTATTTGGAACCATTCCAATATCATCTACTTGAGCAAAAGGGGTCTCAATCTCTTGTAAACCAACCGTTAAAAGATTTTTTGCAAAAGTCGCTTTTATATACGCCTCACCTAAAATAGAGTAAGATTTATGACTATCTCCACGCAGAGGGATTAATCCTCTATTATCATCATGAAAAAGAGCATAAGAGGTGTAGAGAGAAGCTCCAACAGAAATACCCCCTAACTCCCCTGTCTCTAAATGCAACTTTCCACCAATAGCATCATCTTTATAGACTCTATCTTCTTTAACATCATGATGCTGATAAGTTCCTCTAATATATCCTTCTACTTTTGTCTGCTTTAATGCTTCACTTAAACTCTCTGCCTCTGAACCTACTACTAACATCAATAGTAACCCTAAACTACTCTTCACTATTTCTTCTCCTTTTAAATTGATAACAATTATCGTTTTATTTTTTAAATCTTATCCACTTTAAACTTAATTTATAATAAAAGTGATAATTGTTATCAATTAATATTTTATCTGGGTATGATATAATAGTAATTATGAAAATACTTATTATTGATGACAATCAAGAGATACTTTAGTAAGCAGGTCATCCATAAGCTCTAAAATAGATAGAAACTCCAACTCTTTTTTCAGACCTGTTAAATGATTTAATAAAAAATTAGCATCTACCTCAAGCTGATACTCAAGATTTTTCTGCTCTTTTTTTAAAAGAAAGGAACTTAACCTGCTTATAACAAACCAACCTTAATATAATTCCACTTCTCACCACTCTACCATTCCCCATGACTCTAAATCTTTTTGAAGTTCATCTAAACTTTTCTCTTTATGACATGCGTAACAGGCATTGGTCTCTTTTGGCATTTTATACTTTAAACTCTCTGCAGGTGAAGTAAATGAAAACTTATGAGAACGTACCGTAAGAGGTGATTTACCTGTATGTCTGGCTGTTTTTGGCATGTGACACTCAATACATTGTGAACCTTTAGAGTTAGCTTTGTGATGAGTATGTGCCTCTAATGATGCTTGGTGTGGACCTATAACTGAATTAAAAGAGTGGCACTTCATACACGCTTTGTTCCCCTCTGGCTTGTCAGCTCGATTGCTTAACGTATGTGGATTGTGACAATTAATACAAGTAATTCCATGCTTATACATAGCATCATGCACAAACTCATTCCCTTGAGTTCGGTTCTTTTTAGCTGCTCCATTTGCCCAAAACTCTTTGGTCTCAAATCCCAACTTATGAGGAGCTATTTTTTTATAATTGATGAGTGGCTCTCCTGCTTCATATCCACTTGGGTAATCTTTGGCTATATACCATAAATCTTTAACCGATAGATTACCATCTAACCGTTTATCTCTATTTCTCATGTGACACTGAAGACAGACTTCATTGGTTCGAATTGGGTCTGCCATTGAGGCAACATAAAGCTCATTATTAGGGTCTGACACATGTTTTGACCCTGCTCCGTGACAAGACTCACAAGAGATAGAAAGCTCCACTCTCTTTTCTCTTGACATATAGCCTGTAAAGTGACATCCATCACAGGTATTTGAAGTAGGGAATACTTTATTGTCATGTTCATAAGCATCTTTATACCAATATTTATAGGGTTTAAACTGTTGCCACTTTTGAGTCTCTACATTCCATTGATAGTTACCCATTCTAAAGTCATCTTTTCCATTAATCTTAGCAGGTATCATGTAACGCTGTTTAAATTTTGAACCTATAGTATAGATTGCATCTTTTAGGGTAAAGTCTGCATCTTTTGGTAATTTTGAGAAGTTAGCAACTACTACTGATGGGTCTGCTTTTATATCTTGAATCATCTTTGAGTGAAGTGAAGAACTCCATGCTTTATGCTCCTCTTTATGGCACTCTTGGCACTTTTTAGAACCTATAAACTTAGCATCTTTTTGGGAGATTGGCTGTAAATTGACATTAAGACCTACTCTACTTTTTGTAAGTTGTTGATAATATGGAAGAATTTTAGGTTGAAAAAACCATGCTAGAGAGGCTAAAATAATTAAAGTAAATAAAATAAGAATCTTTTTCATACTGAAAGGGTAGCAAAGTTTTAATAAATATAGACAAAAAAATTTGCCTATAGATTAAATACTTGCATAACCCTACTCTATTTCACCAGAAAAGCCCATAATTCCACCTGAATGGTTAATAGCATTCTGCATACCATTTTGTCTAAAGAGATTTTGAACTTGACCAGAACGGCTACCTGTTCTACAAGTAAAAATAACAGTTTTATCTCTGTTCTCATCTAAAAATGATTGAGCCCAAGATTGAAAAGTTGAGGTTGGTTTTAAAGCATCTACACCCTTTATATGTGCATCATCATACTCCATCTGCTCTCTTACATCAACTAAAAGAAAATCTACTTTTCCCTCTGCTCTCTCTTTTAACAATAACTCTAACTCATTTGAAGTCACATACGACTTATTTAAGATTTCGCTCATATTCTATGAATCCTTTATAAAAATATAGTTTATTCTATATAATTTTATATTACAAGTAGTTTTTTTAATATATTTAACTGATTTAAATCGGAGTAAGTTACTCTTATTTACATAATTTAACCTCTCTTATAATATAATTCATCAATTACTTTAAAGGATTACCGTGACTATAGACAACAGAGTACTTGAAAAACTTGAAAAACTCTCAATGTTAAAAATTGAAGATGAAAAAAAAGAGGAGTTAGCAGGACAACTATCTGAAATCTTAGCTTATGTTGAAAATTTATCTGAATTAGATACAGATAGCCTAAATGCTACATTTTCTACTCTTAGTGGAGGTACACCACTAAGAGTAGATGAGCCAAACAGAAACCAAAAAATTTCTCAACATATCTTTGCTCATGCACCAAATGCAGAAAATGACTTTTTTATTGTTCCCAAAATTATTGAGTAATAAACTTAAACTAAAATAAAGAATATTTTATATACTATATTATTCAATAAAATATAATTTTAAATAGAGAGAATAATATGGCTATAGATATAAAAAAACTTCTACAGAGTGTTGTTGCACATGGTGCTTCTGACTTGCACCTTGTTGCACGTTCTGAACCTCAAATTCGTATTGATGGTACTCTTAAAGCTGTTAATTTACCTGTACTAACTGGTGAAGATATTGAAGAGATGACCTATGCTCTACTTACAGAGAAACAGAAAAAATCTTTTGAAGAGCATTTAGAGCTTGACTTTGCACTGATGCTTCCTGGTATTGGACGATTTAGAGCCAACTACTACCGAACACTTGGGGATATTGCTGCTGCTTTTAGGATTATTCCTACTGAAATTCCATCACTTGATGACCTCAATTCTCCTGCTATATATAAAGAGCTAATTAAAAGAGAAAAAGGTTTAATTCTTGTTACAGGACCTACAGGTTCTGGTAAATCAACTACCCTTTCAGCTCTTTTAAATGAGATAAACCTAACAGAACATAAACATATTATTACAATTGAAGACCCTGTGGAATTTATTCATCAAAATAAAAAATCTGTTTTCTCCCATCGTGAAACAGGACGAGATACACGAAGCTTTGCATTAGCACTTAAATATGCTATGCGTCAAGACCCAGATATTATTTTAATTGGAGAGATGAGAGATAAAGAGACCATTGAAGCTGCATTAACAGCTGCTGAGACAGGTCACTTAGTTTTTGGAACACTTCATACCAACTCTGCTCCTGGAACTATTAACCGTATTATTGATGTTTTTGGTGGAGATGAACAGGCTCAAATTAGAACTATGATTTCAACCTCTTTAGTAGCTGTAATCTCTCAAGTTCTTCTACCAAAAGTAGGAGGAGGACGTGTTGCAGTCCCTGAAATAATGGTAACCAACCACGCCATTGCAAACCTAATTAGAGAAGATAAAATACATCAAATCTACTCTCAAATGCAACTAGGGCAAGGTAGTACAGGAATGCAAACCCAAACACAAGTGCTTCTAAAACTTCTAAACAAAAGAGTCATAGAGAAACAACATGCACTACAATATTCAAACAAACCCGATGAACTAAAGAAAAATATCAATTTCAGATAACTTTAGATATAATTTTTCAAAAATTAATCTGTAGGAAATTATGGATTATTATTAAGGTTTGGTAAGTTATGGATTTTATGGGTTTTCATATTGTAGATATTGTCATTGTCTCCTTGGCAGCTTTTTTAGCAATTAAAGGTTTAGTGAATGGATTTACAAAAGAGTTATTAAGCTTCATTACTATTGTTGGAGGAATTACACTTGCAGCAAAATTCAACACAACTGTTGTTGAGTTAATAAATAAGGAGGAGATTGTCCCTACTATCTCTGATAGTTATTCTAAAATTATTGGTTTTGTTATTATTCTTGTTGCTGTATGGTTAATTATTGGAGTTATCTCCTCTATTATAGAGAAGTTTACTTCAAATGAAACTGGTATTTTTAGCCGACTTTTTGGATATATTATTAGTTTTGCTCGTTACATTTTTATCTTCTCACTAATTATCTTTGGCGTTAACCAATCTGATTTTTTTAAAGATGATGCCTCTAAACTAAAAAAAGAGACCAAACTTTTTTCTCCAATGAGTAAAATTGGTGCCTCACTTTTAAATATTGACATAAACAAAACAGTCACATCAGTCAAATCAGAAAACAATACAACTGATACCGTTGATGAAGATTCAATTACAATTGAAGAGACAAGCATACTAGAGAATATTGAAAACAATATTAGTACTATCTCTGCTAAACTTACAGAACATAATAGCAGTGAAGATAACAGTAGTAATGATTAGAGAATTTTAATGACCAATACAATATCGTATGATGATGTTCTTGAAAATTTCAAGAGATTACTAAAATCAAATAGTCTAAAGTACACAACGCAACGTGAGCTTATACTTAAAACCATCTACGATAACAGTGGACACTTTACACCTGAAGATATATACAACCTACTTAAAGAGAAGTACCCAACAGTTAAACTTGGTATTGCAACCGTTTACCGTACCCTAACACTACTAGAAGATGCCAATATTGTAAGTTCCATATCATTTGGAGCTCAAGGAAAGAAGTATGAGTTTGGACTAAAAGAGCATCATGACCACTTAGTCTGCTTAGAGTGTGGTGGGATTGAAGAGTTTTTTGATGAAACTATTGAGAAACAACAAGAGGAGATTGCTAAAAAGTTTAATTTTAAAATGACCAATCACATTATGAAGATTATGGGTGTCTGTTCTGCGTGTCAAGCCAAATAGATACCCTCACAAAAACTCATCTAATAGCAAAAAAAGTACATCATAGGAGAGACCTTGATATTTAACAATCAATATATTCAAGAGCGAATTAAAAAAACAGAAACATTAAGAGAGAGAGGGATTAACCCCTACCCTAACCAAGTCAAAAAAGGAACACCATCGACACAATTTTTAAGTGAATGTGCTTATGTTCATGAGATTGAAACCGATGAGATGAAACAGGACAAAACTAAAGAGTACAGACTTACAGGTCGTCTTAAATTTATACGAATTATGGGAAAAGCTGCCTTTGCAAAGATAGAAGATGAAGGTGGATTGGTACAAATTTACTTTAACAGAGATGACCTACCAGAGGGCTACTATAATGAGGTAGTAAAACGTCTCTACGAAGTAGGAGATATTATTGAAGTAAAAGGTTACCCTTTTGTAACAGGTACAGGAGAGCTTACCTTACACTGTTTAGAGGTTAATTTAGTTACAAAATCTATCTCTCCACTACCTGAAAAATTTCATGGTATTCAAGACCAAGAGATTAAGTATCGCCAACGATACCTAGATATGATTATGGATTCAGAGGTAACAAAACGCTTTAAACTCCGTTCAAACATTGTATCCTCTATTCGTCACTTCTTTGAGAGCAAAGGCTTTTTGGAGGTCGAAACCCCTATGATGCACCCTATTTTAGGTGGAGCAAATGCTAAACCATTTACCACCCATCACAACGCTTTAGGTGTTGATAGATTTTTAAGAATTGCTCCAGAGCTTTACCTTAAACAGCTCATCACAGGTGGAATGGAAGCTGTATTTGAGATAGGAAAAAACTTTAGAAATGAGGGGATTGATGCAACTCATAATCCTGAATTTACTGTTATTGAATTTTATTGGGCATACAAAACATACATAGAGTTAATGGAGCTAACTGAAGAGCTATTTGACTATCTATTTGATAGTTTAGGATTAGATAAAAAACTTCCTTATGGAGATAAAGAGGTAGATTTCAGTACCCCATTTGCTCGTGTAACATGGATTGACTCTATTGTCAATATTGGTGGAGTACCAAGAGAGATAGCCGAAGATAGAGATAAAGGTTTGAGATTTTTAAAAGAGAAGAACCTTAAATATGATGAGAATTGGACAATTGGTTATGTTCAAGCTGAACTATTTGATGAGTTTGTTGAGCCAAAACTGATTAATCCAACATTTATTATAGACTACCCTGTAGATATTTCACCACTTGCAAGAAGAAGTGATGAGAATCCAGAGATAGCTGAACGTTTTGAGTTCTTTGTAGCAGGTGCAGAGTTAGCAAATGGTTTCTCAGAGCTTAATGACCCTATCGACCAATATAAGAGATTTCAAGCACAAGTTGAAGCAAAAGAGCTAACAGGTGATGATGAGGCGATGCACATGGACACCAACTTTGTAAAAGCTCTTAGTTATGGAATGACTCCTACAGCTGGTGAGGGAATTGGAATAGACAGATTAGTCATGATGTTAACCAACCAACAGAGTATTAGAGATGTACTACTCTTCCCTGCTATGAGACCAGAAGTACCTACAGCAGAAGCTCCTAAAGTTGACCCAGCTACACAGTGTAAAAAGTGTGGGCATAATGTAGCTGAAGAGTTAAAACCTGCTAAAAAAGGTAAAGGTATGTTCTGTATAGATGTAAATGCTTGTAAAGTAAGAGCTTCAGAGAGAACATAACATTTTTTATTGTCGGGGTGAAATACCCCGACCTACGCAGATATAATATAATAATATTAAGGTGTTCTTATATTATATTTGATATAAATTCAACACTATAAAATTAAAAGGAAACCAATGAGTTACTCAATGGAGAGATTTGACCCAGAAATTTTTGAAGCTATTAACAAAGAGTTAGTAAGACAGACCGACCATTTAGAGATGATTGCATCTGAAAACTTTACTATTCCAGCTGTTATGGAGGCAATGGGTTCTGTATTTACCAATAAATATGCAGAGGGTTATCCATATAAGAGATATTATGGTGGGTGTGAAAATGCTGATACTGTAGAACAACTAGCAATTGATAGAGCGTGTGAACTATTTAACTGTAAATTTGCAAATGTTCAACCACACTCTGGTTCACAAGCCAATGGGGCTGTCTATGCAGCGTTATTAAAACCTTATGATAAAATATTAGGAATGGATTTAAGTCACGGTGGTCACTTGACACATGGAAGTAAACCATCTTTTTCAGGTAAAAACTATCAATCATTCACCTATGGTGTTGAACTTGATGGATATATCAACTACGACAAAGTAATGGAGATTGCCAAAATCGTTAAACCAAAAATTATTGTTTGTGGTGCTTCTGCTTATGCTCGTGAGATTGACTTTAAAAAATTTAGAGAGATTGCTGATGAAGTGGGAGCAATACTATTTGCAGATATTGCACATATTGCAGGTTTAGTCTGTGCCGATGAGCATATGAGTCCATTCCCTTATGCTGATGTTGTTACTACAACCACACACAAAACTCTAGCAGGACCTCGTGGTGGTATGATTATGACCAATGATGAAGATATTGCTAAAAAAATTAATTCGGCTATATTCCCTGGTCTTCAAGGTGGACCACTTGTTCATGTTATCGCTGCTAAGGCAGTAGGATTTAAATATAATCTAAGTGATGAGTGGAAAACCTATGCAAAACAGGTTAAAGCCAATACAAAAGTATTAGCTGATGTACTTATAAAAAGAGGATTTAACCTTGTAAGTAATGGAACAGATAACCATTTAGTACTTGTCTCATTTTTAGATAGAGATTTTTCAGGAAAAGATGCCGATAGAGCATTAGGTGATGCAGGTATTACCGTTAATAAAAATACTGTTCCAGGAGAGACTAGAAGTCCATTTGTAACCTCTGGTATTCGTGTAGGTTCAGCAGCACTTACAAGTCGTGGAATGAAAGAGGCAGAGTTTGAAATTATTGCCAATAAGATTGCTGACGTTTTAGACAATATAGAAAATAGTGAACTTCATGCTAAAATCAAAGATGAGATGAAAGAGTTAGCTTCTAACTTTGTTATCTACAATAAAGCTATCTATTAATATAAAATAGAAGCTAAAACCATGCAGATAAAACTATTAGATTTAGAGTTTAATACTGAGCATTTTTATATACATAAAACTTCGATTGTTGAAAAGGTAATTTTTAACAATCGCACCTTTTATAGTAAATTTCAAAAGATTACAACTCCCTTAACACCTAATCTATTAAAACAACATCAAAATAGTGAGATAACACTAGCTGTTCCACTTGTTGAAAATGAGTTAGTTAACTATATTGTTATTGAGTACCATCAAGAGGATTGGTCTCTTTTTTACTCTTTACTAAAATATCTTTTAAAATCTCTAAATATTAATGATTTTTTCACCTATAGGAATGATAAAAAAGAGCTACTTCAACTCTTTATTCCAAGAGAGAGAATTTCACTAAAAGATGCCTATGAAGAGGTTGAAAATATTAAACATCATCTTGAACTTAAGTCAAAAAGAAGCTATAAAATCTATCCTAATAGAAATTTACCAAAAAACTACAATATTATTACCCTTCCAATTAAAAAAATATAATATTTTTATACGAAATAATATTTTTTGTGTTATACTTTGTTTAAAAAAACGGAGACGTAAATCATGGCAGATAAAAATTTACATGACATTAAGATTGATGAGCTAGATAGCCCTAAAAAAACCCCATTGAAAAATATATTGACTCTTTTAGCACTGCTATTTATTATTTTAGTTATTTCAGTTGTAATTACTAAACTTATTTTAAATACAGATGAAGATCAAGAGGTAGAAAATGCTACTGATATTCCTACACTTTCAGCAGATGTAAAAGATTCTACAAATAGTACTACTAATACAGATGATAAAAATAATAGTACAGTATCAACAACAACTGCAGCAGCTGCAGCAGCAGTTGCTGCAGTAGCTGCTCCTACTGTTGCAAATGTTCTTGAAAGAAATCTTACTTCACGCACTAAAGTTCCTTTAAGAACTCATAATCCTGTAAAAGAGGTTAAAAAAGATACTACATCATCTAAGACTCCTACAGCAACACCTAAAAAGTACAAAGTACCAAAACATACTTATGTTGCACATACAAAAGCACCTAAAAAACATACTTCTACAGTACACACAACAAAAGCACCTAAAAAAGCATATATTGATAAAGTTGTAACCAAAAAATCAACAACAGCTAAAAAATCTACAACATCATCTAAAAAAGCTTCTTATCTTGGTGGTCAATTGAAAAAACTTACAAACAGCTACTACATTAAAGTTGGTTCTTATAAAGATACCTCTACAGTTGTTAGAAAAATTAAAAAGAGTAACTTTAATTACAGTATTACTAAGTTAAAAGATGATAAAACTATATCTCGTGTTTTAGTTGGCCCTTTCTTTAGTGAAAACGAAGCACAAAAAAATATTGCTAAGGTTAAATCAACTATTTTACCTGGAGCATATATAACAAAGGTAAAACCATAAAATGACTAAAAAACTTCTCTTTGATCAACTCACTCCTGTCTCCATGTATGGAAAGATAAAAGAGCTTTTTCAAGATGAAGTTACAATGCTCTTTGAGAGTGTTGTTAATACACCTGAAGGTAATTTTTCTTTTATTACCATTGGTGCTATGGAGCGTATTGTCTATAAAGATAATAAAACGCTCTATACTGATACTACTGGTTTGTGTAAAAAACTTGAAACAGACCCTTTTGATTTTCTTCAAAACTACTATAAAAACTTAGATAAACAAGCGTATCAAAATAGAGTAGATGATGCAGGTTTTGCATTTGTAGATGGATTTATTGGATTTATTGGGTACGATATGGTTAAAGTCTTTGAACCAACCCTAAAAGTAACTATGGAGACTCTAAATGACCCTTTAAATACTCCCGATTTAGACTTGGTTCGACCCTCTATCATAATGGGATACTCTCATAAAAGTGCAATACTTACTATTATTCTAAATGATAATAGCTATGAAGATAAAATAGATAAGATAGAACAGATTTTAAAAGAGCCTTTTACTCCTAAAAAACTAAAACCTGCAATACTTAATGGCAATGGCTCTTTCTCTATTGAAGAGGAACGGTTTAAAAAAATGGTAACAGAGGCAAAAGAGCATATACGTTCAGGAGATATTTTTCAGATACTTCTTGCTAACCGATATACTCAAGAAGGTCAAATTGACCCTTTAAGTTTCTATAGACTTTTACGCTCTAAAAACCCATCTCCATACCTATTTCTTTTAGATTATGAAGATTTTTCTATTTGTGGTTCATCTCCTGAAGTAATGGTTAAACTCTCAAACAATGAGATTCTTTTACGACCTATTGCAGGAACACGAAAACGTGGTAAAACATCTGCAAGGGATAAAGAGCTAGAACTTGAGATGCTAAATGACCCTAAAGAGTGTGCAGAGCATCTTATGCTTGTAGATTTAGGTCGTAATGATGTTGGACGTGTTGCAAAAGTGGGTACAGTAGAGGTTACCGATATGATGCGTGTAGAGAAATACTCTCATGTAATGCATATAGTAAGTGATGTTATAGCTACAATTGCAGAAGATAAAGATATGTTTGACCTATTTAGAGCTACCTTTACAGCAGGAACAATGACTGGTGCACCTAAAATTATGGCAATGGAACTTCTTGCAAAATTTGAAAATCTTAAACGTGGTTTCTATGCTGGTTCGGTTGGTTATTTTGCCTTTAATGGAGAGATGGACAGTTCAATTGTCATTAGAACATCTTTAATTAAACCTAACTCTATTACCCTACAAGCAGGTGCAGGAGTGGTTGCAGATTCCATTCCCGAGCTGGAGTATTTAGAGGTTAAAAACAAATTGGGGGCACTACTAGCAACCATTAAAGATATGGAAAAGCTCTAAAATGAGAGAGCTTTTTACCATCTTTGGAAACCCAGTTTCACACTCAAAATCACCACTTATGCATAATCTATCTTTTCAAGCTCTTGGATATAGTGGATGTTATACACGATACAAGCTAGAAGATGGTTCACAACTTAGAAATAAATTTTTTGAATTGGGTATCACTGGAGCAAATATTACAGTTCCTCATAAAGAAGAGGCATTTAAAGCGTGTGATGTTTTAGATGAGTTTGCACAAAAAGTTGGTGCTGTCAATACTATTGTCAAAAAAGATGATAAACTCTATGGCTATAATACAGATGCTCCTGGATTTTTAAAAGCTATATCTGAATTTAAAGATATTAAAACAGTACTCTTTTTAGGTGCAGGAGGAACAGCCCAATCAACATCTGTAGTCCTTAAAGATGCAGGATATGAGGTAGATATACTTAACCGTAGTTCTAAACGATTGGAGTATTTTCAACAAAAAGGATTTACTACTTATACCTTTGAAGAGTTTAATATTAATAATAGTTATGATTTGATTGTAAATATGACCTCAGCAGGTCTTGAAGATGAGAATTACCCTTGCCCTGTTATCTATTTAGAGAAACTATTTCCTAAAGCAAAATTTTGTATAGATGTTATATATGGGAAAGAGACACCTCTCTTAAAATTAGCAAAAAAATATAATAGACCAACAAAAGATGGAAGTGATATGTTACTATATCAAGGGATTATTGCATTTGAGTATTTTACTAATCAAAAATTTAATTTTGAAGAGATAAAACAACATATGCAAAAAGCCTTTATATTTTAGAGGTGGTAGCGTTATTATCCTCTAGTACTATTTTATCTTTAGTCACTCTTGTAGGATTATACACTTTAACCTTATAACCCTCTTCTACTAACTTATCCATACCACCTATTAAATTAACAACGTCATAATCCAATTTCTTGCCTAAAAAATTAGAAATAAGCCTTGTTCGACTTGAGCTATTACATATAATAGCAAACTGTTCATCTTTTTTTACAATATTATTAAGCTTTTTTAAAAAAGAGTCTATATCATATTTAGATTGTTCATCAAAAAAGGTAATAAGATAAGCATCTTCTATTACCCCTTTCTCTTTCCACTCTGCTTCGGTTCTAATATCAATTATTTTCATCTTATGTGATTTTACAAACTCTACCGTTACAGGTATATTTGTCACTTTTGCCATTAAACTCACCCCTAATATTAAGAGTCCAAACAATATTTTTATCATCTATATCCTTACTGAATTCTATATAGCAATCGTAACCAATAATCGTGAATAATTTGTAAAAAATTAATGTAAAAAGTGTCTAACTGTTGTAAAATATAGAGAGATACCATGCTCATTTGCAGCCTCTATAACCTCATCATCTCTAATACTTCCCCCTGGTTCAATAATTGCTTTAACACCAGCTGATGCTGCTGCATCTATTGAATCACGGAAAGGGAAAAAGGCTTCACTTGCCATTGATGCACCAGTTACATCTAGTCCCATCTCTTTAGCTTTTTTCAAAGCACACTGTGCAGCATCAACACGACTAGTCATACCCATACCTACAGCAACCATCGCACTATCTTTAACATAGACTACACAGTTTGATTTTGTAAGCCCTGCTACTTTCCAAGCAATCTCTAAATCTTTCATCTCTTGCTCTGTAGCTGTTAATTCTGATTTTTTATGAGCATTATGAACTTCATTGTCACAGATACAGTCAGAGTTTTGATAGACAAATCCACCATCAACATGTTTGAAGTCATGGCTATCTCTACTCATTACCAATTTACTGCCACCTTGTGAAAAGAGTTTAATTCTCTTCTTTTTGGCAAAAACCTCAACTGCTTCTGGCTCAAAATCAGCTGCCATAACAACCTCTAAAAATATCTCATTCATCTTTTCGGCTAACTCTTTAGTAACTATACCATTAACAGCCACTACCCCACCAAAAGCAGAGATAGGGTCACACTTCAACGCCTCTACATAAGACTCCAATAGTGTATCTTTTATAGCAAATCCACAAGGGTTACCATGTTTTACAATACAGACAGCATTCTCATCTCCAAAACTTGAAGCTATTTTTAATGCACCATTTACATCATTAATATTATTAAATGATGCCTCTCCCTTTAACTGTTTGAAGTTATTGGTAAAGTGGTTATCAAACTCATACAATGCTCCATCTTGGTGTGGGTTCTCTCCATATCGTGTCTGAAAAGATTTTTTACCTGTGATAAACTGATACTCTCCAAATCCATTATTAAAGCGTCTATTCATATAGTTGGCAATCATCGCATCATAAGAGGCTGTATGTTCAAATGCTTTTATCATTAATGCTCTTCTAAACTCTAAATTATCACTCTTATTCTCTAATGCTTCAAGAACACTACTATAATCCTCTACATCTGTAACAATCAAAACATCATTAAAGTTTTTAGCTGATGAACGAACCATTGTAGGACCACCAATATCTATATTTTCGATAATCTCATCAAAATCTTCAGTTCTCTCTATGGTCTCTTTGAACGGATAGAGATTGACACAAACCAAATCAATACCCTCTACACCCAACTCTTTTGCTTGTGCTACATGAGCTTCATCACCACGCTTGTGTAAAATACCACCATGAACATAAGGATTAAGCGTCTTTACACGCCCCTCAAAACACTCTGGAAACTTGGTTACCTCATCTATCTCTATAACCTTTACACCTGCTTCATTTAGTTTTTTATAAGTTCCACCTGTTGAGATAATCTCCCAACCCATCTTCTCTAAACCTTGTGCGAACTCTACGATTCCATTTTTATCACTTACACTAAGTAATGCTCTCATTTATAGCCCTTAAAAAAATTTTTGAAATTATATCAAAATCTACTGTATAGATTGTTTTTATATAGAATATTTTTAAGTTAACTAAAATATTTAAATTTTATATTATATCTTTATTTAATTACAAGCTTAAAGGTAGTACTATTAATTAAAGTTTATTTTTGTTTTTTATTATATCTCTAAAGGAGAGAAGATGAATCGAATTATATATCTGCTTTTAGGCATACTTTTTTTACAACTTAATATCTTTCTTTATATTAAATTTATTTATGAAGAGCCACAACAACCTCTTCAATATAAAAATAATAAAAAAGTTATACTTCACTCTAACAAATGCAAAAATATAGCTTTAGAGAAGTTAGTACAATCTTCTATTGAAGAGATTATGAAAAAGTCAAAAAAACTACCTCAATCAACTCAATATACTATCTGGGATAAAGAGATGATTACTCATATTAGTAAAAAAATTTTACAAAAACCAAAAAAGAAGCAAATTCATAAAAAAACAATAAAGCCTATCTCTATGACAAAGAGAGTAGAGAGCTATGCAAAGAAAAAATTAGGTAAAAAATATGTTTGGGGAGCAACTGGACCTAACAAATTTGATTGTTCAGGTTTTACACAAGAGGTCTTTCGTTCAACAGCTGGAATTTGTCTTCCTCGTGTCTCAAGAGAACAAGCTAAAGTTGGGAAATATATAAAATATGAGAATTTAAAACGAGGTGATATGGTATTTTTTGATACAGAGCATAAATTTACAGGAAAAGTAAACCATGTAGGAATATACTTAAGTAATGGAAACTTTATACATGCTAGTTCTGCTAAAAAGAGCGTAATAATTACAAATTTTAATAAAAAGCCTTTTTATAAAAGACGTTTTTTATGGGGACGACGCGTTGTGAAGAGACCATAAAAATACTATTTATATCTTTTGTTTATTTAATAATTTTTTAGATATGTAATGGTTGAGTTCTATATAGAGAAAAAATTACTGACACATTAAAAAAGAGTTATAAACCTAAGTCTATTTTAAAACTTAAGTCTATAGTACTCCTATTTAATTGAACAGTTACAATCTTCATTATGGTCACAAAGCTCTATTTTTGGAATAAGTATTGCAATTAAAATAACTACAACTCCAAAAATAAGAACTGTTAACTGCTCATGACCTTTAAATAGTTCTGGAAGAATAGTTTTACCTAAACTTTCACCCATTAATGGCTTAAAAAAATCACTATAAAATAGTGTAAATACCAATCCACCAAAAAGTCCTCCAATTGCACCAACAAGTACATCTATACGACCTTCAGCGATAGATATTGGTCCTGTACCTGGACATTTACCTAAAATAGCCATACCAATTCCAAATAGAACCCCACCAATAATTAAACCTTGTAAAACAATTGGTTTAATATGATAGTGTGCTCCACCTATATCAATTAAGTAGTAAAGAGCGATACTTGTAATACCTACAGCTAAAAACAACATCTTTGGTACAATGGTATCTTTTAACATTGCAAAACCTGCAATTTTTTCAAACTTATCAACTCGTGAATATTGTATAATACCTCCAAAAATAACACCTATCAAAAAGACAAGTGCTATTGAGCCATGCTCTTGATCAAGAATATTTTGAAATAACTCTCCAACTCTTTCAAATAAACCTACAAAATATGTTGTTAATATAGAAAAAATCATCACTTATCCTTTGACATTATAAAAAAATCTACCAGAGATAATTAATGTTACCATTACTACCCCACCAAAAACCATTGCTGACATTGCTAATTGACTCATTCCTGAAAGAAAATGACCAGAAGTACAACCACCTGCTAATCTTGCTCCAATAATCATAATAAATCCTGAAAAGAAACTCCAAGATAGTCTCGAAACAACTGAATTGTTTTTATACTGTTTCCATCCACTTGGGATTAATGTAAATCTAAATGTTTTTGTAATAAAAACAGAGGTTACAAAACCTCCAAACAATGCTCCAAGAAGAAGAACTCCCTCCCATGAACCAGGTGCTTTTATCTCTTGAAGATAACTATATTTCTCTGGGTCAAGATTAAAAATCATTCCTGCAAAATAAGGAATATAGGTTGAAGCCCCAAGAGGACGATCAGCTCCATATATCGAAAATGTTAACAGTAAAAGTAGTGACATTAATATACCACCCATCCACCAAGATAACCTGTTTGCTTTTTTTGTTGCCATAATAACTCCTTGTATATTTACTCTAGTATAATCAATTATTATAATTTCAATTAATAATTTTAGCTATTATTTCAACTTAAGTTTCAAATGTTACTAACAGTTACGATGATAAACATAATTTATATTAAAAATACTTATCTAGTACTATTAGGGTTGTTAAATAAAAATATTTTATCACTATTGTTACTATTATGCACTATTGTGATTTTTAAGTACACATTTTATACTATATATCTCTTAATTATTCACACTATATATATTTTATTGTTTAAGTTTAACTGGATTTTAAAGAAGTAGATAGCAGTTTTTACTCTTTATAGTAAAAAATTATTTGTTTAAGTTATAATATAACTATAATAGTAGATTATTTATATAGTTTATAATAGTATCTCATTTGAGATACTATATATACTATTCAGTAAGAGAGGTTAAAATTTTTGTCATTCTTTTTTGAGCATCTTCAAGTACTTCTATATCTTTTTTATCACTAATTCCAAGAGAGCTTACCCAATTGTAAACTGATGGAAATCCTGATTCTAATTTGTTCTTACCTTTTTTCTTAGATAGGTAAAGTGAACATGGAGCAAATGCACCAGCTTCTGGTCGTGTTTTTGCAATAGTAAAAATAACTGGGAGTTTACATACAGAATATACTTCATAAAAGTCATAGCCCTCATAATTTGCCTCTTCAAAATCATCACCAAGATTGTTATGTCCTGCAATTACAAAACCATTTGGAGCAAGTTCACCTTCAAAACCCATTTTAAATTCATCAAGTTCATCTTCCCACTCATCTTCGTCCATATCCATACTAAAACTACTTACCAATTTACCTGGAGCTTTTTGAACACTATAAGGAAGCTTTTCAAACTTTCCATTAGGAAGTGCTTTAGTCAATGTCTCTACTATTAAAGCTCTTAAATCTCTCAATAACTTCTCATCTTCTGGAATATTCATTATTTTTGATAATGTTTTAGCAGATAGAGTTGAGACCGAAATGGTTTTTTCACCCTTTTTGGTATATATAGACATACTCATAGGTGCAAAAAGACCAATATTTTGATATTTTTTTGCCAACTTTAACACACTATCTTTCTTGTAAAATGTGAAAAGGTTATAGACATCAAAGCTACTCTCTTTAAACTGTTTAGTAAATGGAGTATTCATATCTCTATTAGCTGATACAAAAAAACCTGCATCTTCAAAAGTTTTTTGAATAGTTGCAGGTGTAATTTTTCCATCTTTATTCATTGCTGTAAAAACTTGAATATCTTGCCCTGCTATCTCTTTTACTACAGGAGTTACCTCTTTTGGAGTTGAAGATTTTTTTACCTCATCTTTTGCAGTTAAGCCTGTTGCTACAATTGAAGTTAGTAGCAATGTTTTCATTATTAATTTCATACGATTCCTTTAAATTTATCTGTTACGGTCTAATATAGATGTAGCCACGAAGCTGACGTTCAATCAATTCAACAATCCCAGCAGTGACTACTTCCACATTATCCATCAATTGATTCTCTTTAATTTTTAATGTATCCATAGTGTTATGACATGCAATAAACTCTACATCATAGGTCATTAAAGCTTCAATTCGTTTACGAATTTTGCTATCTCTATGTTTGAGTAGTGCTTTAATTCCTTGCGAATAGGCAACAATAACTACCTCTGTATTATCTACACCATAAAATTTAATTACATTATTAGCAGCTCCTAAGATATGGTGTATCTCATCTCTATCCCATTTTGTAATTGGAAAAACAAATTTTCTAGGATTCTCCATTGATGGCTTTGGCTCTGCTAACTCTGTCTCTGCTGAAACAAAGCTATATATTATAAAAAGTAAAATTAGTATCTTTTTCATTTAGTATCCTCTGTTCTCTAATTATAAACTCTTGAAGTTAAGAGTTCTAAAAAATCTTTTTTATTCCATGAACCAGGAATTTTACTAAGAATTCTTTGATTTTTATCTACAAAAACAAAGGTTGGAGTTATGGTTCTTTTTAATCCTAATGGCAAAGGTTCTCTATCTACATCTATCTCAACAGGAATAAAACTCTTATCAAGTAGAGATAAGACCTCTTTTTTATTCATCACTTCTCTATCCATTTTTTTGCAATATTTACAGTGTTCTGCTGTTAGCTTAATCATAATTGTTTTATTACTATGTTTTGCTATATCTAATGCTCTATCATAACTCACATAATGAGAAGAGACTCTTCTCTCAATATGAGGCTTATTCTCATCTTGATTAATTATAAACCAAGAACTAAACATTATGCTAAGTCCCAATATAATTTTCATCTACACTCCTATACTTTAAATTCAACTCTATTCATACTCTCTAAACATTATCAAGAAAATCTAATTTAAATACTCAAAGAGTCTAAAAAAGACTCTTTAAACTAAAAGTGTTATGAACACTTAGCACCTTTTGTAGGACACCCACAATCAAAATCAAGTACTTTGACATTTGATTCAAGTGGAATATCAATTACTTTTTCTTTACGAATATAATCTGAAACAACTTCATATACATCTCTAATCTTTTTCTTATCTAAGTTTTCACCTGCATTTTGTAAGTTACCACCCCAAGAAGATACTAAATAGGTCTTTTTAAGGTCAATTGGTTTCCCACCAATCATAAAGTCAGAGATTCTTTTACCCGATTTTGCGTCAATTTTAATGCTGTATGAAGCACCTGTTAAACGACTCATATCACCACCTTGTTGAAGTAGTGGGTTCTCATTAAATACATTATCTGCAATATCTTCCATAAGTTTAACAATTTTATCACCTTTAAGTTCAAAAGTATAAACCTCTGGATAGGTAATGGCTGTCATCTCATAAACATTGTCTTTTAAAATTGGGTCTCCTGGAATAACTGTTGTTCCCCATCTATACCCAGGTGTAAATACAATATCTGATTTCATCTCTTCTTGAATTGCTTTACCAATTAAAGCATCAAAAGTTGAATAGAATGTATCTCTTTTATATAAAATATTTTTTGTTGTCCCAAGAACCTCATTTAACTCTTTATCATAAGGCTTATACCATTTAGCAATCAATTCATCTCCAGCTTTATCTGCAGGAATAAGGCTAGAGGCAACAGGCATAAGTTTAAATTCATAATCTTTTACTTTACCTTTGTCAATCTCAATATCTAAACGACCAACATATTTACCATGAGAACCAGCAATAAGAATGACTGTATCATTTACAACAATTGGTTTTGGACTAGGGTCATGTGTATGTCCACTTAAAATAAAGTCAACACCTTTTACCTTTTTAGCCAACTCTTGGTCAACAGAGAAACCATCATGACTAAGAACAACGATACAATCAACTTTTTTCTCTTTACGAAGTTCATTAATATACTCTTGTAGTGTCTCATGTCTTAAACCAAAACTCCAACCCTCTGTAAATCTCTTAGGGTTTGCTGTTGAAGTAAATGGAAACGATTGACCAATAATACCAATCTTAGCTCCACCTACCTCTTTGATAGTATATGGAGGGAATATAAGCTCTTCAAAATTGTCTGAGAATGGGTCATTATCAATAACATTTTGAGAGATAAAATCTGCATCTAACTTTTTAATAAGCTCAAATACTCTCTCTTTACCATAGGTAAACTCCCAGTGTCCAACCATAACATCTACACCCAAGTAGTTTTGAGCATCTACAATTGCTTCACCACCTGTTTTGAGTGCTACAGCTGTTCCTTGCCATGTATCACCAGAGTCTAAAAGAAGTACATTCTTCTCTCCACGCTCTTTTCTAACATGGTCAATCATCGGTTTCATGTGTGAAATACCACCCATCTTACCAAACTTTTTAGCTAAAAGCTCAAAGTCATTATAGGTATCAAAATATTGGTCAATTGAACCATCTTTAATACCATAATAGTCTTGAAATGCATCACCACAAATAAACCCTGGTGTACCAACAAGATTTTTTGCAGAGATTAATGTTGAAGGCTCTCTCCAATAGAGTGGTTTAATATGTGCATGCATGTCACAAATATGTAAAATTGTTGCCTTACCTTTTGCATTAAACTCTACCAAATCAGAAAAGGATAGTTTTTTGATTTTCTCTTTTGCTGATTCTCCAGCAAAAAGATTTGTACCAGTTGCACTTAGTAGTCCTAAAGCACCAGCAAATTGTAAAAAGTCTCTTCTACTAATATCCATAATTATTACGTCCTATTTTCTATCTATTTTTACTATCGTTTAAGACCAGGAATGGTCACAACTTTTTTATTCTCTTTAGCTAAATTGGTAATATATACTTCCAGTGCAACCATCTCTTTAGAACCTAGAGGTAATGGCTCTTGCCCTGCATCTTTCATGCAACCACGAGAACGCTCTTGAAGTGTTACTAATTTCGATAGAGTCATACGATAAGCAGGCCATGTTCCACCTGCATTTGCTCCACCTAATGAAGGGAGAGATTGTGTTCTTAAAACTGAACCAGGAAGAGAGTGACAACTGTTACAAGACAATCCTCTGTACCCTCTTCGAGTATTATAAAGCTTTTTACCCAATGCAAATGAGTTTTCAATCTCTTTATTCTCTTTTACATCTATACTTACAGGTAAATCATTTGCTAAGGACTTTACATAGGCAGAAGTATTAAAAATCTTCTCACTATCAAGTGCATCTTTCTTCTTACCTTGCTCTACTTCCATTGCTTGTAAAACTTGGTCAAGACCAACCACATTTCCCATCTTTTTTACATATCTAGGAAAACCAGCAATATATTTTGCTAAATCTTTCTCTGAAACATCAAGAAATTTAGCTAGAGACTCTTCTCCTCCAAACTCCTCTTCAAAAATCTCTTCTCCATCAGATACAAAAATGTCTGCAGGGTTGTTTTCTAACATCTCTTCATACATCTTTTTGTCAGCAGCACTCATTGAGTACTGCTCTCCAGCAAGAACAAATGTTCCAGTAAGAGCTAAAGTTAATACTATTTTTTTCATTTTATGCCTTTATAACTTATGCTTTTTTAGGCTTAACTTTTTTACTTTTTGAATTTTTTTCACCAAGATTATCGGTGTAGTCAACAGTAATCTTCCCTTTCCCTGTTACTTTCATATTTACAGAAAAGTAAGGGTTTTGAGAGACAGACTCCCAAATTTTCATTTTTGTAAATGGTTTTCCATCAAATGAAAATGTAATATCATTAATATAGTGAGCAGGGATAATTTTTCCTGTTTTTTTATCTTTTGCCATTCCTGTATCCATTGGGTGAATAACAATAAAATCTACTTTTACTATATCTCCAACTTTATACTTCTTAGGTTTAATCTTAATCATTGATTTTCTTTTTTCTGCCATTTTAAATCCTTTTACTATTTATTTTTAAATTTTAAATTTTTGTCTCTATACCCTAACTGCAAATTAACCACAACCACCAATGGTTACTTTAATACTTTTTCCAGCTTTCATAAATGTACCATCACTCAATTCTACAATAGTTACAATCTCTTGAGTCTCTGCAAGTTTAACTCTAGTTGAGAAGTACGCTTTACCATTTGCAGGAGTCAACATAATATCTGCACATCTTGAGTTAGAGTTTTTTGTATTTAAGATATGAATAGATTTTACATAATCTTCTTCTGTCATTGGACTCTCTACTTCAACCTTTACAGGAACAACAGCACCATTCTCTGCTATCTCTGGAACGGTTAATTTAATCTTATCACTCTCTTTAACCTCTTTACCATCTGTAATAGCTTTAATTGCATCTGCCAATGGCATATCATTTGGACCTTTTACTGCTGGTGCTTTTGATACTTTAGCTTTTTCTGTCTCCTCAGCCAATAGACTATTTGGTACCGTTACTGCTACAGCAGAAACTGCCATAATATTTTTTATAAAATTTCTTCTTTCCATTTTTTCTCCTTAGATTTGGTTATTTTTTCTTTTCTGATTTAGATTGAACTATATAAGCTGTCACATCACACACCTCTTGTTCATTAAAAAGTTTTGTGGTTAAGTTAATTGTCATAGATGTTTTAGGATTATCAACTCTTGGGTCTGCAATTTTTTGATAAACAAACTCTGCATCTCTAGTTTTTGAATCAATAAAGACTTTTTTATAGTTTGTAAGGTCTGGACCAATCGTTCCACCACCAACTGCATTTTCAATGTTATGACAAGCAACACAGTTTCCGTAAGGCTTAACTTCTCCATTTTTAGGTTTAGCTAGACCTTTTGGTGCTTTCTCTTTTGCTGATTTACTATTTAAGTTATGAAACAGATACTTCCCTCTCTCAATAGCTTCTAAACTATCAAGTTTACAATCTTTAGGCATTGTAAATTTTCTAGCATCATCAATTGAATCTTCTTCAACTATTTTACTAGCATCAGGCATATCATAAGCTTTAGTTAAGTCACTAGCATATAGAGCTGTTGCCAACATTAATGCCATTGAGACTAAAGAAAATGGTCTAATAGTTCTATTCATAAAAACTCCTTATATGATATTTTCGGTATGTATCATATCTGAAGAAGTGTAAAAAAAGTGTAAAAATAGTATTAATTATCTAATTTTTTTATTTTTTTTAATTAAATATAATTAAATTAACATATTTTAATATATAAATTTTACTTATCTTATAAAAGTTAATCAATTTTCTTGTATGGGAAAATATATGTAAGCAGATTGAATTAGATATTTTTGAGGCTCAAAAAATCTTGGATTAAAAATCATTACTCTCTACTTTAAAATCTATTTCTTCCCGATTAAAATCATCCCAGCATAATTAATAAGTTCATCTTCTAGTGTAAAACCGAGTGAATTAAAAATCAATTGAACTTTGACGCTCTCATCTTCATAAACATAGGTAAAATCTTCTTGCGTAAAATCGTTATTATAATAGGCATCTATATTTTTATTTTTTTTACCCAAAGCAATTATCTTGTCTATAAATTCTTGAATATCCATAGACGCTAATATCTTTTTATCTTTTTCAATAATAATTTTTTTGCTCTCTGT
>JALSQJ010000195.1 GCA_026985495.1 Campylobacteraceae bacterium | reverse complement strand
ACTCTAAGTAAGCCCTAATGTTCTTGGACGCGTATTATAGAGAATTTTGGCTTTACTGTCAAGGGTTTTTTGGAATTTATAGATTTTTTTTTACTTTTTGTGTTGATTTGAATTTTACTTACTATATATAAGCTTTTTTATAGATCTCTTTAATTATACTTTTCATATCTTGATTTTCTACATCAATAATTACATCTGCTATTTTCTTATAAGCTTTAGCCCTCTCTTTATAAAGTTTTTTTGCTTTTTTAGGTTCAGAAAAGAGTGGACGCTTTTTTAATTTAGCTTTTGCATTCTCTGCTGTAGAGAGTCTATTATAAATCCATTCATAAGAAGCATCTAATAGGACAACTCTCCCTAGGTTCTTTAAATTGTTTACATTAAAAAAACCACCACCACAAGATATAAGGGTATTATTAACTGAAGACTCTATCCAATCTGCACACTCCTGTTCTAATGCACGAAAATATTTCTCTCCATGCTCTTCAAAAATATGTTTTATTTTTCTATTTGCTTTTGATTCTATTAAATCATCTGTATCTATATTGAAACAGTTGTATTTTTCGGCATAGGCTCTAGCTGTAGTTCCTTTACCAACACCCATAAAACCTATAAGAATAATATTTTTTTTCATTACTTACCTTTTGCAATTATTAACTTAGATTATTATACTAAATTTTGATTATAAGCTCTCAATATTGCCAACAACTTTACCAACAATCTTAATCTCTTCTGCTGTAATAATCTCTGGGCTATATGCTTTATTGTCAGAGATGAGTTCTACCATACCATCTACTCTTTGTCTAATACGTTTAATAAATAGACCTGCTGTTGTAGATGCAACAAAAATTCCATCTCTATTAATATCTGTTTGACCTCTATCTATAAAGACAATAGAGCCGTCTTGAAGTGTTGGCTCCATTGATTCTCCATCAACATTAATTGCTTCTAATACCTCATTTGATGATTTAGCAATATTAGCCATTATTGTTTTATCTATAGAAAGGACTTCATAATCTGTATCAAAATTAAATGCTCCACCACCTGCACTAGCTCTAACATCTGAAAAATAGTGTACTTGAAAAAATTTATCTGTCTTCTCAGCTAACATATCAATAGCTTGGTCAAAAAAGAGCCAATTTATACTTAATTTTTTATTAGCACAATACTCTAAAATCTCTTTAAATGGAATCGAGTTTCTCTTTTTCATTGTAGCAAAAGTTGTTTGAGGTATTGCCAAAGCCTCAGCAACATCTTTATCAAAAACTTTTTTTACATTTTTCTCTTCTGCAATTATCTCTTTTATTTTTGCTATTATATTTTTTAAATCATACATTTTAAGCCTTTCTGATTTTCTATATTTGCAAATTATATTACAATTTGACATATTTTTGACTTAAATAAGAAAATAGTATTATAATTTAGAATATTTATTGAAAAAGGATTTAAAATGAATGTAAAAATCAATAAAGATTTACTAAATGAAGCAATTAATAGTGGTTGTAAAACAGCTGCCCAGTTGGCACTCTATTTAAAAATGCGTACCAACATAATATAGAGTTAATCTATAAGCAGTATGTTTACTGTATCTCCAACCTCTTTAGAGCTATCATCTTCTGAAGTAACTAAAAGGGCGATTGAACCAAGCATATTAGTTAAGATTGCTGAAGAACCAGATTTTTTACCATTAAAATCAACAAAGTATTTTCCATCTTCTAAACTATAGTTACAAGCTGTAAACTCTGCTTTTCTATTTCGTTTATTAAACTTATCTCGTAGAGTAGCCTCTACCATGCGTAATGGAGATTTTCCATTTTGTAACTTAGCAATAATAGGAACCATATAGAGCAGTGCTGTAACAGTTGAAGAGTAGGCAAAGCCAGGTAGGGCTACAATAAATTTATCCTCTTTTTGTGCTACCATAATATGTTGTCCTGGTTTAACTCTTACCCCTTTAAAAAGAACTTTACAACCAAGCTCAACAATCACATCTTTTACAAAATCAAAATCACCTACCGATACTCCACCTGTAGTAACCACTATATCACTTTGAGCTAAAGCCTCTTTTACACTTTGTAAAATATTCTCTTTATCATCTGCAATACACCCTAACTGTAAAGCTTCTCCAGAATATTTTTTGACTAATGCCTCTAAAATATAGTTATTTGAACTTCTTATTTGAGCATCTGAAGTTTGTACCTCTCCCAACTCTAAAAGTTCTGAACCTGTTGAGAGAATAGATACTCTAGGTTTTTCATAGACCAAAGGTGAAACAATATTCAAACTTGCCATCACTCCAATATCTGCAAAGTCTATCTTTGTTCCCTTTTTAATGAGTGTTTGACCTTTTTCATAATTCTCTCCAATAGCTCGAACTGAAAACCCAAAAGGGACATCTTCATTTATAATAATCTCATTATCCTCAACCGTTACATTCTCAATGGGAATTAGTGTATCAGAACCCTTTGGCATAAGTGAGCCTGTAAAGGTTTTAATACAAACTCCACCAATAACCTTATCACTTAACTCTACTCCAGCTGGGTTAATACCTAAAATTTTTAATCTTCCTAATGCTAAATCTTCATGTTTAACAGCATAGCCATCCATCGCAGAAGTAGGAAACTCTGGCGAGTTGTGGTTGGTTACAATATCTTCGGCTAAAATATACCCTAAAGTATTGGTTAAATATTTTTTAACTTTTTTATAATTTTTAATCTCTATATTCTCTAAAATCTCAATAGATTCATCGAAGTGCATAAATGCCATTCTTATCTTCCTTATTAGTTAACTATTTAGATAGAATCCCTGACCCACTCATAGGGGTGCTTCTATCTTCTGCATAGATTCGTTTTCCATCTTTGACATCATACTTCCAAATTGGAGCATTTGCCTTAAAATCTTCTACAAACTCATCTATAAGCTCTAAAGCAACACGCCGTTTAGGGGAAAATACAGCTGAAATATAGGAGGAGGTATGCACAGGTACATCACCAATAGCATGAGCCATCTTTACTTTTGCCCCTAATTTTTCTGCCTTTTCACCCCACCCATTAAACCATTTTTGAAGTATCGGTTCATATATATCAAAACTTAATGCATCAATTCCATTCTCTGCTCTAATTGTCCCAATAAATGGTATATATGCTCCATAATTTGAATTTTTCTCTTCATTTAACCACTTAGTAAAAATCATCTCAATATCTAGTGAACCGTTATAGAGTTCCATTTTAACCTCCACATACAGGAGGTAAGATTGAAATTTTATCTCCCGAATTTAATCTTACGCTTAAATCTGATGTCATCTGATCATTTACAGCTACTGCACACTTATCTAGCCATGGAGCAATGGACTCTATATTTTGAAGTTGTATTGCTACATCTGCCAAAGTTTTAGCTTCTAACTCAATGCTCTCTTCAGATATTGGACCTAAAAATTCTATTTTTACCATTATAATTTTTCCCTATATATAAAGTTAGCTGATTATAAAAGTTGTTTGATATAATCATGCTTAATTTTATAACCAAAGGGTTCAACTGTGATATTTGGCTCAATTAGCTACCTTAACCTTTTACCATTTCAACTCTTTATGAAACGATATATTAGACACTCTGGTCTTAAGATGGGACTCAACTATCGCAAAAATGTCCCTAGCCAAATTAACAAAGCATTAAAAAAAGCACAAATAGATGCAGGATTTATCTCTAGTATCGACTCTTCTAAATATCACTGTACCAACTTGGGAATTATTGCAAATAGAGCTGTCCATTCTGTTTTTGTAGTTAAAGGAGAGAATAAGATTGATAATGAGTCTGCTACCTCAAACTGTTTAGCTAAACTCCTTAATGTTCAAGGTGAAGTAGTTATTGGAGATAAAGCCTTAACCTATTACCTAAAAGGTGGAGAGGGTATTGACCTCTCGCTAGAGTGGTATAGAAGGACAAAACTCCCTTTTGTATTTGCTCGACTATGCTACCGTTGTCATGGTAAAAGTGTTAAAAAACTTGCAAAAACATTTAGTAAACAACCAATTAAAATACCTCAATACATTTTAAAACGTGAAGCAAAGAGAAGAGAGATTACTCCTGCCCAACTTCTATGGTATTTAAAACATATTGAGTATAATATGAACTATAAATCAAAAAAATCGTTAAAACTATTTTTAAAAAAGAGTAAAAGAGTATAAGGTTGTTCATGAAAATTGCCATCGTTAAACTTTCTGCTATGGGGGATATTATCCATGCGATGGTTGCGTTACAATATATTAAAAAAGTTAAACCAAATATCCAAATAGATTGGATAGTTGAAGAGGGTTTTACACAAATTTTAGAACATAATCCTCATATTGACAATATCTTAACTGTTAATCTTAAAGCGATCAAAAATGATAAATTAGCTCTATTTAAAGAGATAAAAAAAGTAAAAAACTATTCTAAAAATAGTTATGATTTAGTTATAGATGCCCAAGGACTTTTAAAGTCGGCAATTACGGCTAAACTTTTAGGGAAAAGAGTAGCTGGATTTTCAAAAAACTCCATTAGAGAAGAGATTGCGTCTCTATTTTACAACCAAACCATAGAGATTGATTATGCTTCAAATGCCATAGATAGAAATTTAAAAGTATTATTAGAACCATTAAATATATCTATTTCAAAAGAAGATATTTTAAATAAAAGCCCTTTTTTATACTCTCCTAAAACCAAGAAAAATGGATATATTTTATTTGTTGTTGGTGCTTCAGTAAAAAATAAAATATATCCCAAAAAGTTATTTTTAGAGGTGGCAAAAGGGTTAAATAGACCTATTTTAGTTATTTGGTCAAATGATAAAGAGAGAGAGGTTGCTACCTATCTTAATCAACTTCATCATGTCACCATTGCCGACAAAATGAACTTAAATGAGCTTAAATCAGTTGTTGCAAATGCAACATTAGTAATTGGTGGAGATACAGGACCCACACATATGGCATGGGGATTAAATATCCCATCTATTACACTTTTTGGAAATACACCTGAAGAGCGAAATAGCTACATTACCCCTATAAACAGAGTTATCAAATCAAACTCTAAGGTCAATCCACTCAAATTAGATAAAGAGGATTTTTCAATAAAAGAGATAGACCCAAAAAACATTATTAAGTTAGCAAAGGAGCTTTTAGATGCGTGATTACCTCTACTTAGGGCTTTATAAAAGTTTCTCTTTTCTCTTAGGAAGTTTATCTCAACAAACAACTCTCCATCTTACTAAATTTATTGCTAAAGTTGCTTATACTTTAAGTAAAAAGCATCAAAAAATTATTAACAATAATCTCGATTTAGCTTTTAATAGTAGCCTAAGTGATAAAGAAAAAAAAGAGATAGGAGTGGAAGCCTTTACCAATTTAGCCGATACTACCTTTGGAATTATAAGACGTGATAAGCTACCCATTTCAGAAATATTAAAAAGTGTAACCTTTAAAGGTGGTGAGGTTATTGAAGCATATCAAAATATGGACAAACAGTTTATCTTAGTTACAGGACATTATGGAAATTGGGAACTACTCTCACAATCTATTGCAATTAAATATAACCTTACCCTTGTTGGGGTGGGGCGTAAACTTGATTCAGAGGTTATGGATAAAATTTTAAAAGCTAATCGTGAACGATTTAATGTTGAGATGGTGTATAAGAAAGGAGCTATGAAAGGGTGCATTAAAGCAATAGCACAAAAGAAAATAGTAGGAATTTTAGTTGACCAACATATTCCACTTGACCAATCGGTTAATGTAGATTTTTTAAATCATAAAGTTACCCACACCCCTATTGCCTCAGTACTTTCACGAAAATTTGGACTTGATATTGTTCCTGCATTCATTGAAACTAATAATTATAAGGACTATACTGTTACTATATATCCCCCTATTAAAAGTATAAAAACAGATAATCAAGAAGAAGATATTGAAAAGATGACCATCGCTCAAGCAAAGGCAATGGAGTTTGTAATTCGCAAAAATCCTAAACAGTGGTTTTGGATGCATAAACGATGGAAAGAGTTTTATAGAGAAATCTATAAAATTTAGATAAAATTCAATTATATTTTAAAAAGAGGATAAAGTATGAAAATACAAGCTATTATTATTAACCGTTTAGCCAAACTCACAGGAGCAATTATTAAAGGGTTTTCCTATATTTTTCACTTCATATTTCCAACATTTAGATTTACAATTCCTGAGAAGAAATCCCCTCTTTTTAAATCCAATAAAAAACAGACTATTCCTAAGATTATTTGGCAGACCAATTTCACCAATAAAGCAACACTTCCTGTCTATGTGAACTATCTTTTCAACCGACTAATGGGATACGACTATGAGTATCGATATGTAAGTACAGAAGCACGAGATGATTTTATGAAAAAACATGCATCTCCAAAGATATATAAAGCCTTTAGCCAACTTACCAATGGTGCGGCACAAGCTGATTTATGGCGTATATTTGTATTAAACTATTATGGTGGTCTCTATTTAGATATTGATGCTCATGCTGTTTGGTTTCTATCTAAATTAATCAAGTCAGATGATAAAGAAGTTATTTTACTCAATAAAGAGCATTATACAAACTACTTTATTGCCTCATCTCCAAGCAATCCTATTTTAGAAAAAACAATTGAAATAATTATTGATAATATAGAAAATAAAAGAGTAGATGGAGGTGTATATGCACTAACTGGTCCATTGGTATTAAATGAAGCAATTGGAGAGAAAAAGGTTAACTATCGTTACTATAAATATACTTGCATTCAAGGAAGTTTTACCAATGAGCATTTTCAATATTTAGATAGACCAAAAAGTAAATGGACACATGCAAAAAATGAAGAGCTTATCAAAGAATCTTAATCAACTAGGAGTAGAAGAATGAAAAAAAGAATATTAATAACAGGTGGTGCAGGTTTTGTAGGTAGCCACCTATGCAGAAGACTACTCAATGAAGGCAATGACATTATCTGTTTAGATAACTTCTTTACAGGGGACAAATCAAATATTATTGACATGATAGACGACCCCTACTTTGAACTCATTCGTCACGATGTACAAGAGCCTATTTTATTAGAAGTTGACGAAATCTATAATCTAGCTTGTCCTGCTTCACCACCCTACTACCAATTTGACCCAGTAGCAACCACCAAAACTTCTGTTATGGGTGCTATCAATATGTTAGGCATTGCACGAAAATGTAAAGCAAAAATTTTACAAGCGAGTACTTCAGAGGTCTATGGTGACCCAGAAGTACATCCTCAACCTGAAAGCTATAGAGGAAGTGTCAGTACCACAGGCATTAGAGCTTGTTATGATGAGGGAAAACGTTGTGCTGAGACACTCTTCTTTGACTACCACCGTCAACATGATGTTAAAATAAAAGTTATTCGTATCTTTAACACCTATGGTCCAGCCATGAACCCAAATGATGGACGTGTGGTGAGTAACTTTATTGTCCAAGCACTTAAAGGTGAAGATATTACCATGTATGGAGATGGAACACAAAGTAGAAGTTTTCAATACATTGATGACCTCATAGAGGGGATGATAAAACTTATGAATAGCCCAGATGAGTTTACAGGTCCTGTTAACATTGGTAACCCCAATGAATTTACCATGTTAGAGTTAGCCCAAAAAGTGATTGAACTCACAGGTAGTAAGTCAAAGATTATTTTTCAGCCTCTACCACAAGATGACCCTTTACAACGTCAACCTGTTATTGATTTGGCTAAAAAAGAGTTAGATTGGAAGCCTACTATTGAATTAGAAGAGGGGTTAAAGAAGACGATTGAGTATTTTAAGAGTGTTATTTAAAACTCATTTCTCCACGCTATATTTTCCTGCACAATTTTTGCAGGATTCCCCACAGCGATGCTCTTGGTAGGAACATCTTTCGTAAGAGTTGAGTTTATACCAACCACACTCCCATCTCCAATACTGCAACCTTTTAAAATCGTAACATTATCAGCTATCCAAATATGTGACCCCAATACAATATCTTTCGCCTTATTAATTCGTTTTCCATCTTTAAAAATAGGATGTCCATCTGAAGTCATTATTTTAATATTTCGTGACAATCCACAATCATCACCAATAATCAAACGTGTTCCCTCTTTAATAGAAAGATAACAGGCATCACCTATCATACAATCTTTCCCTATCTTTA
>JALSQJ010000194.1 GCA_026985495.1 Campylobacteraceae bacterium | reverse complement strand
ACAAGTTTAAACTTATCTCCTTTTTTTAGAACTTTAAATTTTTTTAGGCTTCTCTTTTTGGTTAATTTATTAACAATAGGCATACTTCTAATAAATAAATTCATCTTAGAAGTATGAATCTCATCTAATTTTTTAGGTCTATCAATGGCTGTTCTATCAACAAGATAATCTATCTTACTAAAGATAAACTCTCTATCTGAACTACTCAAAGGGTTCTTTTTGTCCAAGCTCAACTTCGAGAGTAGTGCTTTAACTTTGTAGGAACTATTGGTAATCAAAAATGCCATTTTACGATTAGAGGTAAGTTGTGTTACCATATTGAACCAAGCAGTAGCCAACTTAGCTTCATCTCTCTTATAGTTTTTTAATACACTATAGACACTCTTACTTGTTTTACTATTCTCAATAATCTTATAGTTATTATCTACTGTTTTAAAAACCATATCTGTACTATTAGATAATTTATCTATCTCATTATAAGAGGAGAAGCCTGATGCTCCTCCATATAGATTAATTCCCAATAGCACCATCACTACCATTATCCATTTCATTGAAACCCTCCTATCTGTTTAGTTCCTTCTTCCCACCATTTTTTTGAAGCAAAATACTCTTCGCCATCAATGGTAAAATAGACCTTATTTTTAGTCTCTTTTGTTTTAATAGGATAATTTTCCCACGTAATATTATATGTTTCTTTATTTAATATTTTTATAGCTTGAAAAGTCTTGATAACTTCATACTCTTGTTCTGGCTTCTGTTCTATAATAATCTTATTATGATGAGTAGGAGTTACATTAACTCTTTGAGGTTTATGATAAACAGGAACATACCCCAATCTTGGATTTATTGGATTAGCATTTAAATAAGCCAAATAATTTTTCCCTACTCTACTAGAGAGGTATGGTTGAGAGATTGGGATTTTTTTACTATATCTCTTTATCTCTGCTCCATTTTTTCTAAACTCATAGATTGTATAATGTCTATTATCTTTTGAACGTTCTATCGTCAAATAGACCAAATGCATATGATAAGCATTAAATAATGAACTACTTGAGTATGGTTTGTAAAATTGAATATTTTCATCTAAACTCTTTTGATAAATATCCTCTTCTTCTGCTTCTAAATATTTTTTACTTAAAGATGTCAAAATCAAAGCTCTACGAACATCTTCAACTCCATAATGGCTAACTTTTCGTAAATCAATACAAGTTAAAAGATGTTTACTTAACCTACCTTGCATACCTATATAGGCTTTGTCATTTTCTGTATGATTCTTTGTCTTAAAGTGATTTAGCTCAAACTCTCTACGATAGCTATCAAGATAACTTTGGGCTTTATTTTTTGACATTGCTACAAAATCAACACAAGAAATCTCTTGTGTTGCATAGATAGCTGAACTCAATCCAATTAAGAAAATTAATTTTCGTCTCATTTTACTTCTCCTTTATACATCTAGTGTTAAAACATCTTTAACATCATTCAATACAGCTACACCCTCTCTAACCACATCACTCTCACTCATCTCAGCTTTTATTCGTTGCTTCTCTCTCTCAATAAAGTTTAATGCATTTTGAATCTTTTTTCTCTTTTTATTTAGAATATCTTCAAATGTTCCCTCTTCTAAAGAAGCACCTATAATCAAACGACACTGTTTCGCTCCCTCATAACTTAATTCACGCGTAGAACAAGTATCCATAAATTTAAGATAGCGTGATATCTTCGCTTCTATATCATCTCCCATAGAGGTTAATCTTTCAAATTTCTCTTTTATCTCATCTAATTGAGCAGGTAACTTCTCTAAATACTCTTTAGAGGTTCTAATTCTATTAGCAATATCCTCTATTGAATGAATCGTAGTTAC
>JALSQJ010000193.1 GCA_026985495.1 Campylobacteraceae bacterium | reverse complement strand
TGACAAAAATTTCAGAAGAGCTTTTACGAGATATTGATAAAGATACAGTTGACTTTACTCCAAACTATGATGATTCTATGAAAGAGCCAGATGTTTTCCCTTCGCGTGTTCCTAACCTACTTTTAAATGGTTCAAGTGGTATTGCTGTTGGTATGGCAACCAATATTCCTCCTCATCGTATGGACGAGCTTATGGAAGCTCTACTGCATATTCTTGACAATCCAGAGTGTGATGATAGTGAACTTCTCTCAATTGTAAAAGGTCCAGATTTTCCTACAGGTGGGATTATCTTTGGTAAAAAAGGTATTACCGATGCCTATACCACAGGGCGTGGACGAATTAAAGTTCGTGCAAAAACACACATTGAAGAGAATAAAAATAGAGAAGTTGTTGTAATTGATGAACTCCCTTATCAGGTTAATAAAGCTCGTCTTATTGAAAATATTGCCTCGCTAGTTCGTGACAAACAGATAGAGGGAATTTCTGAAATTCGTGATGAGTCTGACCGTGAGGGTATGAGAATTGTTATTGAGCTTAAGCGTGATGCAATGAGTGATATTATTTTAAATAATCTCTTTAAACAGACACAGATGCAAGTCACCTTTGGAATTATTATGTTAGCTATTGCGAACAAAGAGCCAAAAATATTTAAGCTTCGTGAGCTACTTGACCTATTTTTGAGACATAGAAAAACGGTTATTATTAGAAGAACTATCTTTGAACTAGAGAAAGCAAAAGCTAGAGCACATATTTTAGAGGGGCTTAAAATTGCTGTTGATAACATTGATGAGGTTATTAGAATTATTCGTGAGAGTGAAGATAGTGAGACTGCAAAACATAACTTAATGACAAGCTTCTCTCTTTCTGAAATTCAAGCAACAGCAATCTTAGAGATGAAACTAAGAAGACTTACAGGTCTTGAGCGTGAGAAGATTGAGAATGAGTTAAAAGAGCTTTATGCGTTAATTGATTACTTAGAGTCTATCTTAAAGAGTGAAGAGGTTCTTAATGGAATTATTGCTGATGAGCTTAAAGAGATAGCTGGAAACTTCAAAGCAGAGCGTCGTACTGAAATTGTAGATGATTATGATGATATTGATATTGAAGATTTAATTCCAAATGAACCTATGGTAGTTACTATTACGCATAGAGGTTATATTAAACGTGTAGCAGTAAAACAGTATGAAAAACAGAAGCGTGGTGGAAAAGGTAAAATAGCTGTTACTACTCATGATGATGACTTTATTGAACAGTTCTTTATCTCCTCAACACACGATACTTTGATGTTTGTAACTGATATGGGGCAACTCTATTGGTTAAAAGTCTATAGAATTCCAGAAGGGTCAAGAACAGCAAAAGGGAAAGCTGTTGTTAACTTAATTAATCTTAGACAAGATGAGAAGATAATGTCTATCATTCCTACTACTGATTTTAATGAAGATAAAGGTTTGGCATTCTTTACTAAAAATGGTATTGTAAAGAGAACTAACTTAAAAGAGTACTCAAACATTAGAGCTAATGGTGTTAGAGCTATTAACCTTGATGAAGATGATGCAATAGTTACAGCTAAAATTGTTATGCCTGATACAAAATGGTTATTTGTAACTACTAAAAAAGGTCAATGTATTCGATTTAAAGTTGAAGATGCAAGAGAGATAGGTCGTGTAGCTCGTGGTGTTGCTGCCATTAAGTTTAAAATAGAAGGTGACTTTGTATGTGGAGCAACAACTATTAATAATGAAGAGTCAGAACTTCTTATGCTTAGTGAAAAAGGTATAGGTAAACGTACTACAGCTTCAGAGTATCGTGAGCAGAGTAGAGCAGGGAAAGGGGTAATCTCTATGAAGCTTAGTAAAAAAACAGGTGATGTAGTAGGGGTTGTACTTGTTGAAGAGGACAAAGATATGATGTGTTTAACCTCTATTGGAAAGATGATACGGGTAGATATGCAGAGTATTCGTAAAGCAGGAAGAAATACCTCTGGGGTTATTGTGGTTAATGTAGAGAAAAAAGATACTGTTGTAAGTATGGCAAAGTGTCCAAAAGAGGAAGCAGAAGAGCCAGATGTAGTGAATGATGAAGGGCTAGATGAGAATCAAGAGTAAAATCTATGTTAAATGTGACTATTAAAGTCACATTTAACTGTCTATTTTTAATACTTTTATTGCTTAATTAACAGCATTTAACTGAACAATCCCCCTTAAATTTATACATGTTTTTTTTTGTTTATATTTTTTTATATTTTTCATAAATTTGACGTAATTTTATATATTTTAAAGAAAAAATTATTTTAACATTGATATTTTCTTAAATATTTGTCATAATAGTTATAGAAAATAACACATTTAGGAGAGGAAATACATTATGACAAGAAAAACATTCACATCAACACTATTATCAATTTCGCTACTTACAGTAAGTCTATCTGCAACAGGTACAAATATGATTTGTAAAAATGGAGTATGTGTTGTAGATATATCTCATCTATCTTCTCGTCATAAAAAAGAGGAGACTTCTCCTGTTAAACCGTTTGTTCATCAAAAGAGAGAAAATTTAAATGCTCCTATTGTGAACGGCGTTGAAACAATTGTACTTCCACCTGAAGAGTATGTAATGGGTCAAGTTGAATTAGAGGAGTATCAGATGGAAAACCTATTAATTCTTCCTGCTGAAGAGTTAGGAGATACAATTATAGAGAAAACAGAGCTTCCTGATTCTGACTATTTTTGTGAAGATAATAAAAAACCAAAAGTAGATAAACTTACAGATACTTACGAGTGTGTATAATTAAAATAGGGTTCATATTTTTGAACCCTATTAAACAATAGCTCTATTAGCTACTAAAAAAGCCACTTTCCTTACTATAATTATCAAATAGTAGATATAAAAGCCTACAATTAACGCATATTTGTTAAAATAACATCGATAAATTAATGTTTAAATATATGAAAGTATTTAATAAAAAGGATAAATGTGAAGCAGTATAATGTAGCTGTTGTTGGTGCAAGTGGAGCTGTTGGTGAAGAGCTTTTTAGAGTCTTAGAAGAGCAGAAGTTCCCTATTGGAGATTTGCTCCCTTTAGCAAGTGCGAACTCTGCTGGTAATATGATTGAATTTTCTGGCAATGAGTACAGAATAGAGGAGTTAACCGAAACAGTATTTGAGGGGCGTAATATCGACATCGCTTTTTTCTCTGCTGGTGGAAGTATCTCTGCTAAATATGCTAAGTATGCTGTTGAGAGTGGAGCTGTGGTTATTGACAACACTTCACACTTTAGAATGATGGATAATGTTCCTTTGGTTGTTCCTGAAGTAAACCCTGAGGACATTGAACTTTGGGAAGATACAGGTATTATTGCTAATCCTAACTGCTCTACCATTCAGATGGTTCAACTTCTTAAACCTCTTCATGACCTATATGGAATAAAAAGAGTAGATGTAAGCACATATCAAGCCACAAGTGGGGCTGGAAAAGCAGGAATGGAGGAGCTTGTACGTCAAATGCAAGATTTTTTTGCATTCAGATTAGATGAGACAAAAGTAGAAGCATTTGCTCATCAGATTGCACTTAATGTTATTCCTCATATTGATACTCCTCAAGATAATGGTTACACAAAAGAGGAGATGAAGATGGTACTAGAGACAAATAAAATTATGCACTCTGATTTTGCAGTAAGTGCTACTTGTGTAAGAGTCCCTGTACTTCGTTCTCACTCTGAATCTATTACTATCCGATTCAACGAGGGTGTAGATATATCCGTTGAAAAAGTTAGAGAGGTATTAAAAGAGTTTGAAAATGTGGTTTTAATAGACGATTTAGCAAATAATCAATACCCAATGCCAATGACAGCAACAGATACTGATGAGACTTATGTTGGACGAATTAGAAAAGATATTTTTGAGCCAAATGTTCTACATATTTGGGGTGTTGCCGACCAAGTTAGAGTAGGAGCAGCAACGAACTCTGTTCGTATTGCTCAAAAGTGGATAGAGTTAGAGGATTAAAATGAAGTTTATTGAACATATTTTTGAAAGTGCATTATGGAATACACGATTTTTTGTACTTCTTGCAGTCATATTCTCAATGTTAGGTGGAATAGCTCTTTTTCTAGTCGCTTCTGTTGATGTCTATGGAGTTGTAGCAGAGGTTATCTCAACCTATATAAATCATCTACATCCAGATAAGTTTCATGAAGTTATAGTAGGTGGTCTCATTGGAGCAGTAGATTTATATCTTATGGCTGTTGTTATGTTTATCTTTGGATTTGGACTCTATGAGCTATTTATTTCAGAGATAGATGTAGCAAAGAGACAGGGTGCATCTAAAATTTTAGAGATTCATTCGCTAGATGAGTTGAAAGATAAGTTAGGTAAAGTTATTGTTATGGTACTTGTGGTTAACTTTTTTCAAAGAGTTCTATTTACAGACTATAATGGAGCATTAGATTTAGTCTATTTTGCTGTCTCTATTTTGGCACTAGCAGTAGCACTATATTTTTTACATAAAGGAGGTGACCATTAATGAGTAAGATTTTTATAGACGCATGTCTAGGGAAAAAGACCCCATACACACCAGTATGGATGATGAGACAAGCAGGACGATACCTGCCAGAGTATATGGCAGTAAGAGCAGAGGCAGGGAGTTTTTTAGACCTTTGTCATAATCCTAAACTAGCAGCAGAAGTAACCCTTCAACCTCTTGATATTGTAGGTGTTGATGCAGCAATTCTATTTTCAGATATTTTGGTTATTCCAGATGAGATGGGAATGGATTTAAGTTTTGTAAAGGGTGAGGGTCCAAAATTTTCAGACCCTATTAAAACCCAAGCAGACCTTGATAGGCTTGTTAAAGGAGAAGAGGCTGCTAATAGGCTAACTTATGTTTATGATACAATTAAACTCTTAAGAGAGCAACTCGATGAGAGAGGTGATGATATTGCTCTTATTGGTTTTTGTGGTGCTCCTTGGACATTAGCAACCTATATGATAGAGGGGCAAGGTACTAAAACCTATAATATTTGTAAAAAGATGATGTATTCAAATCCAGAACTTCTACATAATATTCTACATGAGGTAACTCAAGTTGTAAAATATTACATGGAAAAACAGATAGAGTCAGGAATTGATGTGGTTCAAATTTTCGACTCATGGGCATCAGCAATTGAGCCAAGTAGATATGATGAGTTCTCATGGAGATATATGGTAGAGATTGCAGATTATTTAAAATCTAAATATCCTGATACTCCAATTATTATGTTTCCTAAAGGTGTATCTGCATTTATTGAGCGTGGTTTGGTTTATGGTAACTTTGATGTCTTTGGTGTTGATTGGGGAACTCCAATGGCACTAGCCAAAGAGAAACTAGGAGATAGATATGTACTCCAAGGAAACATGGAGCCTTGCCGTCTCTACTCCAAAGAGGCAACCACCGAGTGTGTAGAGTCACTAGCAGAAACGATGAAAGAGGGAAGACATATATTTAACTTAGGACATGGAATCCTACCTGATGTACCAGTAGAAAATGCTATACACTTTGTAAAAGAGTGTAAAAGAGCTTCAAAAAGAGATTAAATTAAAATGGTAACTCTTCATTAGTTACATAACTCTCTCCTAATTGCGTGTAGTACTCTACTACACGCCTATCAACCTTAACTACATTATGCAAATAGTTACTTAAATTACCTCTACTAAAATCAATTCGTAAATTATTAGGGTTAACGGCTCTTGAGATAGCAACATAAAATTGGCTTGGAGCAAAAATATTGTCAACATTACAGACCAAATTATCTATGCTCATACCTTGGCTCTTATGAATGGTTACAGCATAAGCGAGTTTAAGTGGAAATTGAGATAGAGTTGCTACTTTAATGGACTCAATCTTTCCTTTATCATCACTCTTCATCTCTAAAAGGTCAAAATCGTGTCGTTCAACACGCACAAAATTCTCCTCTTTTTCAACAATAATATACTCATCTTCAATCTGTCTAACAATACCTCTTTCACCATTGACATATCTCCCCCATTTATTAATAGTAAAGAGTACAGGTACACCAACTTTTAGGGTTAGTTGCTCTTCAACAGGGAGCATCTTTTTCCAAGAGGCTAATCGTTTCTCATGCACTCTACCTTGATGCTCTTCAAAAGTAGCAAAGAGTAGATGTTCCTCTTCATCAATGGCTTTAAGTTTATTTCTATTTGTATTGTTCACCTCTGCATTTCGACCAAATAGAAAGGTTGGATTTTCATCTTTAATGGTGTTGTTTGCAAGTCGCATCATGTACGTTATAATCTCTTGGTCGCATTGACCTACACGCACTTTGTGTAATATATGGGTAAACTCTGCATCAGAAGTACGCTTCATCTCTGTTAATTCAATAACAGTTGGAGCAAAACTTCTCCAAGCATCAGATTCAAAAGCGTAAAGTTTTTCACCAAAAAGGTCACCTCTATTTTGCCCAAACTTCTGTATAGGAGGAAGTTGAAAAAAATCACCTACAAAGAGTAGTTTGCCAAGATAACCCATGGAGTTTAGTCGATAGTGTATCATATCCATCATAGCAGAAGAGACCATGGAGATTTCATCAATAATAATAAGGTCAGTTGCTTTTAAAATTTTTTTAAGTTCCAAGAGTCTTGAGCGTGAACGTTTGTCACTTTGGTCAAGCTCTTCAAAGTTACTAGAGATTCCAAAGACAAAAAAGCTATGAATGGTAAAGCCACCAATATTAACAGCTGAGACACCAGTAGAGCCAAGTGCAATAACCTGTTCATCAGTTTGGCTACGGTAGAGACGAATAATTTCAGTAGTGGTATAACTTTTCCCTACTCCTGCACCACCTGTTAAAAAAACATTATTCTCTTTTAAGTGGTGTAACACTAAATCTACATTCTTCACATATTACCTTCTTTTTTGGTGCTATTATATTAGATTAAAGATAAAAGGTTAAAATATATATAGATATAGAAGAAAAAGGATAGGTATAAAAACAAGATTTCAGAACTTTTTTAACCATTATGGATATTTAGAATTGGAACAAGCAATTGAATTGTTCGCAGTTTTTGGAGGTGTAGAGGAGGCATTGGAGTTAGACTTTTTTGATGACCTTGACTCTATTATCCGTTTTAATTTTATAGAACACTACAAAGTTATGAATGAACTTATATCTCCATCTTACCTTATAGAAGAGCCTTATCGTTATCTTTTAGTCTCTATTGCTCGTGGTGATGGACGACTCTCTAATGTTTTTAGAAAAGCACGAGTAGGGGAGAGTTTAGGTCTGCGTTTGGTTAATGAACTTGTTGAGCTTAATATTATTGAACTTGAAGATTCACGAGAACCTGCACTTAAAGAGTACTCCAATCAGAAATTAGAGAAGTCACTTAGAAATTATAAAATAGAGCCTAAAATTAGGTTTAAAAAACCATTTCACCGTTTTTGGTTTGGTTTTGTAGAACCATATCATAAAGATTTAAATAGGAAAGAGTCTCAACGTTTTTATGAAAATTTTGAACAACACTTTTCACGGCTTCACTCTTTTGTTTTTGAACAACTATCTCAAGAGTTACTTAATACCTATTATGGTAATCAATTAGTAGTCAATGGAAACTATTGGGACAAACACTCCGAATTTGATATTTGGGCGACACATAAAGATGGAACAACTATTTTAGGTGAGTGCAAATATACAAATAGACATATTTGTAAAAGTGAATTTAGAAAATTGAGAAATAAAGCTGAGATATCAGGCTTAAAAGTAGATATTTTTGCACTCTTCTCTAAAAGTGGCTTCTCTAATGAGCTAAAAAACTGCACAGCAAAAAATCTATTGTTATTTGAGTTGGAAGATTTTAAAAAATTATTGGATTAGTCATCTAAGTGGTGGGTCGGGGGAGACTCGAACTCCCGACCACTCGGTTATGAGCCGAGTGCTCTAACCAACTGAGCTACCGACCCGTGTAGAGCAAAAACTATAATAATGTTAAATAGATTTCTTCATCATTGTTATTTTTGAGTCCGAATTATACATAAAATAGAAACGAAATGCAAGTAAATTTTCTAAAATACCAAAAAGAACAGAAAAAATAATAAAAGAGGTTCCACCATGACTAAACATTGGTAGTGGTAGCCCTACAACTGGTGCCATTCCAATGGTCATAAAGATGTTAACTACCATAGATATA
>JALSQJ010000192.1 GCA_026985495.1 Campylobacteraceae bacterium | reverse complement strand
ATCCTTTTGAGTTTGACCCTTTTGTTGATGGTTCTATCGTTATATATTATCGATTTTATGCCATCTATATATCACTTTTATATGGGAGAGGTGATTTCAGCTTCCAAAATAGATAAGCTACATAATTATGCTATTGAGCTTTTTAATCAAATAAATGTATATATGATTCTATCGGTATTTACATTTATCTCTTTCTATTTTCTGAAAACTGTACGACAATATTTAATAGTTATGGTACTCTTTTTACTTATTCATTTTGTTCTCATTTCAGATATTTGTACTCTACCTATTATTAAAAGATTGTATAAAATGGTACTTATGTTTCCTCTTTTATGGATTTTTTTTGACTATTTTAAGTTTAAAAAAGAGTTTTATACTACTAAAATAACAAATGGTTTTTTATATATTACATTACTCTTTTTAACTCTTCCAGGTCTCTATTTTCCTCCATTTTTTAGTGGTATTCAAGGGTGGACAATAGAGATAGATAAACAGAAAAACATAGAGATTAATGGTCTATTTTTAGTTAGAGATGATGGTAAAGAGGTACGATACTCACGTGCTATTGTCTCACCTATCAATTTTGTAACACGAATTGATACTTTTATGCAATATAAACACCACTCAAAATTAAATGAGTTATTACAGTTTTATCAAGATGTTTATATTGAACGATATCCTCTCTTAAAACAGGGTATTATGCCTCATCAAAAGTTATTAGGAAGATGGGCATATCCAATCCATAACCCCTATGGTGATTTTAACTATACAGATTTTCCACCAAATCGGATAAAATATATTAAGCTATCTACTAAATATTATAGATGGGATAAACGGTTTATAAATGAAAAAATTATAGCAACTAAGGAGTGGAGATGAGTATAGTTGAGCAGTTTAATAAAAAATTATATGAGGTAGCTCCTGCTTCATTTATTGGTTGGACTAGAGTAGTTGTTATCTCAATATTATTGGTTAAATTTTTAAGTAGAGATTATTCAATTTTTGGAATTCTACCCCAAGATTTAGCAATAGCTTACCCATCAAATGTATTTGACCCAATAGATGCTTATGTACTATTGGGAGTTAATTGGATAGTAGATTTAGCTACTTTTCATTGGATTCATTGGTTTTTTGTATTCCCTTCAGAGATAGTTTTAAGATATATTCAATGGTTTTTAGAGTTTATATTGTTAATTACACTCTTTTTTGGTGGTGGGTATAAGAAGATAAACTATCTTATTATCTATATTTTAAGTAGTTATCTATTGGGTTTTATCTTTAGAATGGGTGCTGATATAGATGAGATTTTTATCCCTATGCAGATTATTCTATTGCTCTTTTTATATAGAGGTGAGGAGAGTTATATTCTGTTTTTTAAACATCAACACCCTTTAAATTATACTAAAGAGAATGGTTGGTTCTACTCAATGGTTTTACTTATCTTTATTGGGTATTATTTTTTATCTGGTTTTACAAAACTGGTAGATATATCGTTACTAGATTGGGGAAGATGTCAAGTTTCAAACCTTGCTGAGCTTAATCTTATAAAGATTGAATTGGGAGATGATAGGGGATATTTCTATTTAAGAGAGTTTATTAGTCAAAATAGTTGGATTGATATTTTTGGAACAGTTTTAATCTATTTGGAGCATCTACTCATTCCACTGCTTTTCTTTAAAAGAAACTATATTCCCTTAGCTATTTTTATCTATATCTCATTTCATTTAAGCTCTTTGGCAATAAATCTTTTTTTTACTGGTATCTTTTTGAGTTGGTTAGTTTTTTTACCAATTCATCGATTTTTTCAAAAAGTTATTGTTGTATGGGACGGAGATTGCTCTTTTTGTAAAAAAAGTGTATGGATTGCTAAAAAATTTGA
>JALSQJ010000191.1 GCA_026985495.1 Campylobacteraceae bacterium | reverse complement strand
AGTATGCCTTAACCTCTAAAACTAAAGATTTAGCAGAGCTTTATGATTTACAAAAGTACTATTACAAATATGCTCTTTTAGGCATTAGTGGTGTTTCAGAGGTGGCAACAGTTGGAGGATTTGAGAAAAATTACCAAATTACAGTTAACGAAGCAAAACTTGTAGAGCAAGAGTTGAGTATTGGAGATGTGGTTAAGGCGATTAAAGCTAACAATGAAGATAGAGGTGGACGGATTATTTTAGAGAATGGCTATGAGCAGATTATTCAAGCTATTGGTTATACAAAATCTCCCGATGAGTTAGCATCTATTGTTATTAAAAACCGAGATGGGAATCCTCTAAAGCTTAGTGATATTGCAACGGTTGATATTGTGCCGAGCTATCGTCGTGGTATGGCAGACCTTAATGGTCAAGGTGAAGTGGTTGGTGGTATTGTGATTGTCCGTTATAAAGAGAATGCTTATGCTGTTATTCAAGAGGTGAAAAATAAGCTCGAGGAGATAAAAAATCCAGATGTTGAAGTGGTAACTACCTACGATAGAAGTGACTTAATCTCTAAAGCGATTGATACCTTGAAGCACACTTTAATAGAGGAGTCTGTAGTTGTTTTACTCATTGTTTTGATGTTTCTTCTACATTTTCGTTCTGCATTAGTTATTATTATTACCCTGCCTCTAACCATTGCCATTACCTTTTTAATAATGAAATGGGTAGGGATTGAGTCAAATATTATGTCTCTTGGAGGGATTGCCATTGCTATTGGTGCAATGATAGATGCCTCAATTGTTATGGTTGAAAATGTTCATAAAAAGTTACAATCTAATGGAGGAGAGAACCTAAAAGGAGAAGAGCGAACTAAAATAATTTTAGATGCAGCTAAACAGGTAGGACGACCTATATTTTTTGCATTAATTTTAATTGTTGTATCGTTTTTACCAATTTTTGCATTAAGTGGTCAAGAGGGAGCATTGTTTAAACCATTAGCTTATACTAAAACCTTTGCTATGATGACTGGGGCGATTATCTCTATTACCCTTGTGCCTATTTTAATGATCTATTTAATAAAAGGTAAAATTTTAGATGAGCGTAAAAATTGGTTAAACTCTTTTTTTATTTGGCTCTATTCACCACTCCTTAAAGGGGCGTTGTGGTTGCGTTTTATTGTACCATTTGTATTGGTTGGGTTCATTAGTTATGGGGTGTGGATTTACCAGCAACAGAAGTGGGAGTTTATGCCACCATTAAATGAACAGACCTATATGTATATGCCTGTTACACCCTATGGTATAGGTATTGATATGGCTAAAGAGCTAACTCAAAAGACAGATAAAATTTTAAAAGAGAACTTTCCAGAGGTTGCAACTGTTTTTGGAAAAGCAGGACGAGCCGACACAGCTACTGACCCAGCACCATTAAGCATGATAGAGACTATTATTACCTTTAAACCCAAAAGCGAATGGCGAGAGGGAATGACCTATGAAAAACTCTTAGCCGAGATGGAGTCAACACTTCAAGTTAAAGGATTAACCAACTCATGGACATACCCAATTAGAGGACGCATAGATATGCTACTTTCAGGTATTCGTACCCCATTGGGAATTAAGCTATATGGAGAGAGTAGTGAAGAGTTAGCTAAACAAGCCCAAGAGATAGAGAGACGCTTAAGAGCTTATGGTGGCACACAGTCGGTATTTGCCGATAAGGCAAACTCTGGGTACTATCTCAACATTGACTTAAATGAAGAGAAGATTGCTGAGTATGGTATTAGTAAAAACTTAATCTTGGATACAATCTCAAATGGAGTAGGAGGGGCAACTATTTCTACATTTTACGATGGTATAAAACGCTATCCTATTTCAGTTCGTTATGAGCATAGTAAAC
>JALSQJ010000190.1 GCA_026985495.1 Campylobacteraceae bacterium | reverse complement strand
CCCCTTGTGTCTTTAAAAATTTTACCACATCATTAATTTGAGTAGAACCTCTTGTAATGATTGCCCCTGAACCACCTGGTAATGGAGAAGGGTTTGCAGCTGTCATATCTGTAATAGATAAACTACCACCATCATTTTGTGAAGTTAAGGAACCTATGTTATTTTGAAAATTACCTGCTGTAGCAATTGCCATATTTTGTAAACTATACAACTGATTCCAATCAATCCCTGTTGTGTAAGAGTCATCAAAAGTTACCGATAAAATTTGAACATCTATAAGCACTTGATTCTTTAATTGTTCTGTTAAAACATCAATATAATTTGAAACCCTACTAATCTGTTTTGCTGTTCCTGTAACTGTTATCATTCCACCTTCAGCATTAATAATTGGGCTTGGTGCTTTATACTCATCTTCAGGTCTATTCAAAAGACTTTTTAACTCCTTCTCAATTTTTGTCCAAAATTTAAAATTATCTGTACTCTCAATAGAGACACCTGTTTTTGAACCATTGCCTCCTTCTCCACCTTCTGATTTAGAAGATGAAGCTCCTCCACCACTTGCTCCCCCTGAAGATTTTCCAGAATTGGCAATGGTTACATGAGCATTACTTGTTCCCTTTCTATCCCCTGCAATGTAGTGAAATTGAAATGTTTTTGTTTTCAAATACGAAATTCTAAGCTTATTATCACTTAACTCATAAGAGATATCATTTTCAGTAAGTACTGTATCTAAAAACTCTCTTAATGATGCATTATTCATTTTGACATAATAGAGCTTTTTACCCAATCTCCTTTTTGCCTCTTTATCTTTTACTAAAAGAGATAACTGACACTCATCAGCTAAGTTCTCAACAACATCACCAATGGTTAACGCACTGTTTAATGTTGCTGTAAAGAGTTGTGTATCACATCTATTTGCATAGATTGGAGAGGCAAATAGATTAATAAGCATGGTATAGATTATAATTTTTTTTAAACTATTTTTTAAAACTACCATTTTTTATATCCTTTATTTAATTTAATTTTTTTATTTTTATTTTTTATAGTTAATGTTTTATTACCACCACTACTCAAAAGAGTGACAGAGTGTTTAGAGATATACCCTACTTTATACTCCCCTAACTTATCCCCTTTTTTGTACCACTTTTTATTAATAAAAGCAGCATGGTTTAATATAGCATCAAGGGTATATACTACCTCCACCCTTGGAGCAACAACAACCTGCTTTTTCCCCTCTTTTTTTACAGGAGTTCTCTTTTTAACTTTTAAAATAAATGGATTTGCTGTTCCATTTAACTTCTCAATAGAGATATCTGAACGCTCCTCTTTTATTTTAGAAACCATATTAATAATCTCTTCTGAACTTAAACTTGCTGAATATACTAAAGAGAGAAATAGAGTGTTTATAAGTACTATCTTTTTCATTAATGATTTACTCCCCATACTGAAATATTTATATCGGCAGAGACAACCGTATTTTCTTTATCTAAATATATATGAGAACCATATATATCAGTAATTAAAACAGAACGTTCTAACTTATTAATAAATTTTGTAATATTTTTATAACTTCCTGAACACCCTACACCTATTTGTAAAACATGCCCAAAACTACCATTATTATCTACATAATTATTTTCAATATAATTAATAACAACCTCTTGTTTTTTAGCTTGTTTTGTAATAGAGTTTAAAAACTTTGACCAACTCTCTTTGTTAAATAGTAGAGGGGATAACTTATCTAAATTGACAGAAATAAAACTAATATCATCATTTGCTTGAGATATCTCTTTATCTAATTGCTTAATATCACTGTTATATTTTTTAACATAAAAATCTCTATCTCCATTTTGTGTAATACTTTGCAGATACTGCTTATGTGAGTTAATACTTTTTTTAAGATTACTATTTTCACGTTTTGCACTATTGTATTTCTCTTCAGCAAATGGATAGAAAAAACTGTAAGAGATATAACCAATAATTAAGGTTACCATACCTATCATCATCCACTTTTCATTATCTGATTTTCCATTAAAAAAATCGTCTAATCTATTTAATAAATCTACTAATGCTTTCATTAAAATTCCACCTTTAAAACGCCTCTATAGAGCTTTGTTTTTTCATCATACTCTATCCGTTTAATATCAATAGAGCGAATATCTTTAAAATAGCGTTTTGAGACATCTTTAATGTAACGTGTAATATTCTTTTCATCTACACTAATAAGATGAAGCACAAAACTATCTTCATTAGAAAAAAGCTGTTCAAGATGGAGGTGATGTTTAGCTAAATCTTTAGAAAAAATATAAAAATAGTTTGATTTAAAGTTATAGTTAACCTTTTTATTATAAACAGAGCTTAAAGTTTTTGCTTTACCCTCAAAAATATTTTTTAAATTTTTTAAATCTTTTTTCTTATCTTTAATCACATCTTGTCTCTTTTTTAAAATATCTTTATATTTTTTCTCCTCTATTGATAATTTACTATCTTCACTTTTTAATATAAGATTATGCCCCTCAAGAGTATAGGCTGGAACCATATAAAAAAGAGGTAATCCAATAGCTAAAACCGATGTAGATAGAATAGAGATAATAAACTGACCACTAGCCCGTTTTGCAAAGACAGGAGGTCTTGGAAACGTACTAATATTCAATGTTCTCTTTGGATCTTGAATATAATCTAATCCAGATTTAACCATCAAATATTGAAGCTGGTCAACATACCACTCATCATTTTTAATATCAAAATTAAAATCTAAATTAAATGCAGGAATACCCAAATAGTTATACCCATAATCACTAAGACCAATAATTGGACTGTTTACCGAACCTAAAAAGAGTTTTTGAATAGCATCTATGTTATAAGCCCGTTTTGCATAGATAACAATATCGTTAATTTGTAAAAAAATATCACCAAATATCTTCATTAAATTTTGTTGATAGGTTGAGTTAGTTGTCTTTAACCCCTCTGATTCTAAAATCTCAAAAAACTCTTTTTTATCAACTTTTTCACCTATTAATGCACAGTAACGCTCATATATCTTCTCAAGAGAGTACTCTATAGATTTAGAGTAGATAAAGTTTCCATCTCTATAGATACAGACAAATGCATCTGTCATAGTAAAATAGATATAACAGTGAGCATCTTTAGCCTCTAAAACGTTGTTTTTATATAGCGATTTAAAAAGTAGTGGTGCAGGAACAAGTAAATCTATATATTTTACTTTATTAACAGTATCACTAAAATATTGTTCAATAATCTCCTCTTCTAAAATAAATATATTATATAGGGTTGATTCAAGACTATTATCTTGTTTTTCATAATGAAGAGTATATTCTTTCTCTTCATCAAGTCCCAACTCTTCATACGCTTTATCATAAAGAGTATCGTAAATCTCCTCTTCATCATCTATACCATAACCCAAATCTAATGAGGTTATAATCATATCTTTATTGGCAATATATGAGATTGTATATTGCTTATCGTTATATGTGAGTTTTTCTAATCTATTAAAATTTCCACTCTTATATTCATAAAAACTATCTATATATGTATTTATGGTAATAATATTTTTATATTTTTTAATTCTGTTATCAATTTTATTATTTGACATATTCTATATTTTACCTATCATTTTTAAATTATAAATAAGTATATTCCTTGAAGTATAATATAAACCTTATATAAATAAATAAATATTTAGATTTAAGTAATTATTTAATTTAATTAAACAGAATCTATTATTTATCATTTTCTAACAATAAATTGTTATTTTTATATTTTTTTTTATTAATTCCATTTAGTTTTTTAACTCTTTATATATAGAAAAGAGATTTTATAACTATTTCAAGAAAAAACCCCTATAATACAGCGAATATAATTTAGGAGAATGAATGCTTAGATTTGCCACATCACCAACAGGTGATATGCACATTAACACCCTTAGGGTTGCAATTTTAAACTATCTTATTGCACAACAAAAAGATGAAAACTTTTCAGTACGTATTGAAGATATAGAGAGCGAAAAGAATATTGAAGGTAAAGATACAGAGATTATGATGATTTTAGAGAAGTTTGCTCTCAAACATGACTCTGTTTTTCACCAAACGCAACATCTAAACCTACACCAAACTTTAGCTCTACGACTTCTAAAAGAGAAAAAAGCCTTTATCTGTAAATGTACAGATGAGACTTCATCTATTAACCAATATGAAAACCTCTCAATAGAAGAACAAAACTCCTTAAAAGAGAATAAAACTCCCATTACTATTTGTACAAAAGAGTCTGATGTTATACTAAAGAGTGACAAAACTCCAACTTACGATTTTGCAGCTGCTTGTGATGATATGATGAGCAGTATATCTTTAATTATCTGCCAAGAGGAGTATCTATCTCATGCTCCAAAACAGCTTCATTTTAAAAAGCTTTTAGGGTATGAAGAGGAGACAGAGTATATTGCTATACCTACTATAATAGATAGAGAGAATAGATATACCATTAAGTGGCTCTTTGAGCAGGGCTATATTCCAGATGCAATCTTAAACTATCTACTACTTATAGGTTACAAAAATGCTCCAAAAGAGATTTTTAAACTTCCTGAAGCAATAGAGTGGTTCAAATTAGAGAATATATCAAAATCTTCTGTAGAGTTTGATATTGAGAAGTTAAATATTATCAATAGGGAACATCTAAAAGAGATAGATGATAAAGAGCTATCTAAACTCTTTGGATTTGCCGATGCTGATATTGGAAAATTGGCAAAACTATATTTAAAAGAGCTAAGTACTATTAATGAGCTAAAGCAGAAGATAGAAGCCATCTTTAAACCAAAAGATTTCAGAGTTGATTGTGGAGAAGAGATGAAAATAATAGCAAATATTATTGCAAATGCTCCAGCTTTTTCTACTTTTAAGAAGTTTAAAGAGGATATAATTCTAAAAAGTGGTTTAGATGAGGATAGCATCTCAAAACCACTAAAATATCTCTTAACAGGTACAGATGATGACTCTGTAGCGTTAAGTGAAATCTATCCATTTATCAAATCTTATATTTTGGAGGTAGCATCATGACTACATTAATTTATGCCATATTTAGCCTAGTACACTCACTTATTAGTATGTACATTTGGGTTATTATCATCGCAGCAGTTCTTTCATTTGTTCAGCCAGACCCTAGAAACCCTATTGTTGATATTTTAAATCGTCTTACACAACCTGTTTTTAGATTTATACGACAGAAACTTCCTTTTGTTCTATTTTCAGGAATAGACCTCTCCCCAATTGTGGTTATTTTGGGACTTCAATTTATTGATACAATTATTGTCCGCTCCATGATTGGACTCTAAATTTGCGTTTTGCTATTGTCATATTTCTGCTAATCTCAATAGCAGAAGCAAAAAGCTACTCTTTTAAAAAGATAGAAGAGATGCCAACCTCTTACGCTAAAGACTACTACACATGGCGTTTTATTTTAGAGGAAAAAACCTCTAAAAAAGAGGCACTCAAAGCATATAAGTGGACAAAACATAAAAGCTATAAACTTAAAAAAGCAATAAAGAAAAAAGTTGGCTATATACCTAAAATAGATAAAACTACATCAAAAAAAGATCCTAAAAACTTTATTATTTACCCATTAACAGCTTCAAAAAAAAGTAAAAAAGCATTAAAAAATCTCTATCAAAAGATTAAAAAACAGGGCAAATACTCTGATGTGTTAAAAGTAATGAGTAACAATGAACCATTTAAAATCTTAACTACCATGCCACCCTCAACTCAATGCTATATCTTTAATGGAGTAAGTTCAAAATATAGAAAAAGATATTTTAATAAGCATTTTTCTCCATCTCAACTTGAAGAGCTTATTCATGAAGAGCAGTTTAACAAAACCATCACAAAAATCGTTACTACTCATGAGTTACAAGAGGCTAAAAAATCTCTCATATTTTTTATAAAAGATAACAATTTAACCTTTCAATCAAACTTTTTTTTAGCAATGAATGCCATTGAGTTCAAAAAACTAAAAGTAGCTAAAAAATTTTTAGAGATTGCCCGTAAAAAAACTATTTTTCAGAGTAAATTCGACCAAATAGACTTTTGGCTCTATCTTGTAACCAAAGAGAAGAGTTATCTAAAAAAACTTCTAAATAGTTCCGATATTAACCTCTATACATTAAGAGCTAGAGATATTTTAGATGAGCCTTATCCAAAAGTGATTACCCCACATTTTGAGTTTATAGATATTAAAAATTTTGACATTACTAACCCTATCCACTGGGAAAAGATAAAAATTCAAATTAAAAACAACCCTAAAGAGGCAGACAAAATAGCAAAAAACTTTAAATCTTCACAGACTATTGGGGTCTATAGTTACCTAAAAGAGAAAGCAACAAACTATAAAAAACCATACTACCCTATGCCTTATCCTCTAGCTATGTGGGGTTTTTCTAAAGAACGTATAGCCCTTATATACGCCATTGCACGACAAGAGAGCCGTTTTATTCCTGCATCGGTCTCACCCTCTTATGCATTAGGAATGATGCAGATTATGCCATTTTTAGTAAAACACTTAGCAAAAGAGAGAAGAAAAAAAATAGATTTAGATGATATGTTTAACCCTTATGTCTCTGTTAATTATGCTAACCAACACCTAGACTACCTAACAAAATGGCTCTACCACCCTCTATTTATTGCTTACGCTTATAATGGAGGAATTGGTTTTACCCGTAGTACCCTTAGAAAAAGAGAGCTATTTAAAAAAGGAGCATTTGAACCATTTCTTAGCATGGAACTAATCTCAAACCATGAAAGCAGAGAGTATGGCAAAAAAGTTCTTGCTAATTATGTTGTCTATTTAAATCTTTTAGGGATTCAAACAGAGGTTTCTGACCTTTTGAAAAATTTAGATAATCCTTCCCAAACCGATCGTTTCCGAAAATAAGAGAAAAGTTATTTTTTGAAGTTTTTTTAAATTTTACCTTATAGTAGGTACTCCAGTTATCTACCATAGGCATCTCATAACGCAGAGGGTCATTTTTATCTAACTTCTTTATCTCTAATGGCTTCAATCCATTTAGAGTTAAAGAGTAGCCTTTAGTGTTAAACTCATGCTTTTCACTATTGCTAATAAAGACTCCGATAAAAAAATACTCTGCATCTCTCATATCATTTTTAAAACGCTTTTTACATTTTCGATATTCAAAAACAGGATTCAAATAGGTAGCTGTTAAAAGAGCTTTGGTCTCAAAAGATGCCATAAGTTGAGCCTTTTGAGTATTTACTAACGCTTTGTGGTAAATCTCATCTTTGGTAAAGAGCTGTTCAAAATTTGATTTTTCATTGAGATGACAATTTCCCTCTTTTTGAGAACAGCCGACTAGCAATAGAGCAGAAGTTAAAAGTAAAACTTTTTTATACATAAATATAAACCTTTAATTTTGACTCATTTTAACATATTTCCTATAAACTTTTAAGTATAATCTCCTCTATAGTTTAAGGAGTATCATGAAACGATATGCTGTTGCCTTTACAGGTCCCTCTGGTAGTGGGAAAACAACTTTAATTGAAAAAGTTGCAAAAGAGCTGATTACAAAGAGAGAAGTTGCCATTATTAAACATGACCCAAAAGATAAAGGAGTCTTTGATAAAGAGGGGAAAGATAGCTACAAGTTTTCACAAACAGGTGCAGAGGTAGTAGTAAGCTCCCCTACTCGTACTACTTACTTCTCAAAACGAAACAAAGAGTTAGATGAAATTATTGATATGTTTAACCATTTTGATATTTTATTGGTAGAGGGGCTAAAAACATTGCCATTACCTCGTATTGCTATATTTAGAGACTCTATTGAAGAGCATTATCTATCATGTAGTGAAGCGATTGCTATTGATTCAACCATTGATACAACTCAATATAATATACCTGACCATATTGATATTTTAGATTTAAACAATACTCAAAAAATTATTGAGTGGATAGATAAAAACGCAAAGGAGATATAAAGATGAACGAAATTTTTGAAACCATTAAACAGGTCGCTTTTGAGATTGACAAAGCCATAAAAACAGAGGATTTAGGCTACTCTAACTCAGAAAACTCTTCAGGAGAGGAGCAACTAAAACTCGATGTAGCGTCTGACCTTATTATTGAAAAAGCTTTTGCTACGGTAGAGAGTGTAAAAGCCCTTGTTAGTGAAGAGAAAGAGGGAGTTTTAGAACTATCTAAAACAGGTAAATACACCATCTGCTATGACCCACTAGATG
>JALSQJ010000189.1 GCA_026985495.1 Campylobacteraceae bacterium | reverse complement strand
ACCAAGAACCACTCAATGAACTCTTCAGACTCTCTATGCTATTTTTGCTTATTGCAGGGGCAATCTTTACCCTTTTGGCACTCTTTTTAGGAAAGCTATTTATCGCCCCCATGAAAGAGTCTATGGAGACGATGAATAAGTTTATAGAAGATACAACCCATGAGCTAAATACCCCCATTAGTACCATCTTGACCAATATTGAGCTACTTGATACCATTCACAACTGTAGTGGAAAGCAGGAGATGAGACGCATTGAAATTGCCTCTAAAACCCTCTCTAGGCTCTATGAAGATTTGACTTTTTTAAAGCTAAACCATAATTATCATAGATATATTACCTCACTTAATCTATCAGAACTCTTAGGCGAACGCATAGAGTTTTTTAGCACCATGATTGAGGCAAAAGAGCTTAAAGTAAAGAGAGAAATTGCACCAAATATAATAGTGAAAATAGACAAAAATGATGCCATTAGACTACTAGATAATCTACTCTCCAATGCCATTAAATACAATAAAAAGTTTGGAAAACTCAACATTATACTTACCCAACAATCACTAACTATTCAAAATACAGGGCATAGCATTGAGGCTAAAAAGATAACAGAGATTCATCAACGCTTTAAACGAGCCAACAGCAGTGAGGGTGGGTTTGGCATAGGCTTAGATATTATTGGGCAAGTGGTTCAACGCTACAATTTTAAATTTCAAATCAGCTCAAAAGAACAATACACGGAGATAAACATCTTATGGTAAGACTATTTTTAATTACAAGCACACTCTTTTTAACCCTTAGCAATGCCAAAGAAGCCTCTGCCTTACTTCAAAAAAACTGTTTAACTTGTCATGTCCAACAGCAGATACCAAGCGAACTCATATATCGGCGTTATCTAATGAAATACAGCACCCATAAAAGCATCAAAAAACAACTTCTAAGCTACCTACAAAACCCTACTACTCAAACCTCCATTATGCCAAAACAGTTCTTTTTGAAGTTTCCACAAAAAAAGGCTTTGGATTTAAATGAGACTATTTTAGAACAGAGCATTGAGGCTTATTTGGACTATTTTGATGTTAGGGATAGGTTGAAATATCCAAAAAAATAAAAAGCTTTGTGGCTAAAATAGCCACAAGCTCTATTTTAAAAGCATCTTTAACTGTTTTTCATTAAGCACTTCTTTTGTATTTTTAATACATTTAAGATGTAGCAAAGTAGCATCAGCCTTTAATTTAGCCATCTCTTTAACTTTTGGGGCAACTTTGGTTAAATTGTTATCAAAATTCACAATTTCACTCTCTAATGGTTGAATTGCTTGTTTAATCTTTTTTACACCACCCATTGTCTCTTTTCGGATTACAAGAAGTTTATCTTTCTGCTCTTTTGTTAAGTTCAAATCAGCATTGTCCCAATTTTTCATAATGAGCTTAGTCATATGAGGAAGGTTTGGATTTTTAATCAAAAAAGGTGTTTGAGACTTTTTTGCTTTAGGTTTAGCAGTACAGTTTTTACCTTTATTCATACCCATTCCCATTTTAGGAAAATTCTCAAACATCCAAGAGGCAATCTCTTTTAACTCCTCTTGAGTAACACTCCCTTTTTGAGAAGGCATTAAGCCAAATCTTTTAATCTTCATTGGTATACAGACAGCTTTTTGCTCTGATGGATTAAGTGTATAATCTACAATAAAATCAACTGCTTTCTCTTTTGTAGAGTATTTCATCTTTACATGTTTCATAACGCCCATTAGAGGTGGAGCAACAAGTTTACTTTTGTCTTCTGGAAATGTTGATATGTGACATGCTGAACATTTTGCTTTAAAAAGTGATTCTCCATTGCTTGGTGTAGCATGAGCTACGGTTACTAACGAGAGTCCTAAAAATATTTTACTATATAATTTCATTCTG
>JALSQJ010000188.1 GCA_026985495.1 Campylobacteraceae bacterium | reverse complement strand
ATGATAGTAAAAGTGTAACCCACCAACGAAGGTGCTTCTCTGTTTTACCTTTTTTAGTCTTGTTTGTCTTTGTTAAAATATCTGGTAGCATAGTGTGAATTCCTTAATATAATGGTATGGTTTAAATGGGAATAATTATATCAAATCTAAAGAAAGAGATAGATTGAATTTAGAAAATTTAGAAGAGAGTAGTATCTCTTCTTATATTGCTATTTTATAATAGAACTAATATCGTTGTTTATCTCATTGTAGTCAACTTGACCTCTATAGCTAAACTCTGTTACACCATTTTTAATAACTAAAATAAATGGTAAAACTCCTGTCCAACCATAGGTATTTTGAACATGATATTGTAAGTTGGTTGCTGTCTCTCCATCTATTATTGGATAGGTTATATGGTGTCGTCTTAAAAGTGCATTTGCTGCCATTTTGGACATTTTACCATCAACTTGTAGTGCAACTATCTCTAATTTATTTCTATATTTTCTGCGTAATTTATTCATCACAGGTATCTCTTTAATACAGTGAGAACAGTTTTTTCCAAACATCTCTAAAATTACAATTTTGTTTTTAAGTTCAGGGAATAGATAGCCATTTGCTCGTTCTATAATTGTAATCTTTTTCCCTCTAAAACTTTTAAGTTTATAAACCTCTCCACCTGTTGGTGTGACAAGCTTTGGCTTAAGTTCTTTAGGTTTTACTAAATTTTTATGACATGAACTCTTAGCATTAATATCATCGGTACATTCTACTGGAGCCAAATTATCAAAATTTGGTGTTGACAAATTAGAAGTAGGCATTACTTTTGTAGTAGATTTTGTTGGTTTTGGACTCTCCCCAAGTAATCCAAAAAAACATCCTGTATTAAGCAGTAAAATAGCACTGAATAGAGATGTTTTTATTAGTACATTTTTTTTCATTTTTTCCCTTTTTAGATTTTATAGGAGTTTAGTCATTTAAATCTTTAACTAAAGTTTCAAGCTCTTCTAAACTAATTCCTCCAGCTTGAACATTTTCTACGTCACCATCTTTATTTATTGCAATTAAAAGTGGAAGAGGAATACCTCTTGAGTAACCAGCTCGGTTTGCAATATATGCAACAAAATCATTATGACTCTCTCCTGCAACTACATTATAGTTCATTTTATGATTTTCTGCAAACTCTTTTACTTTATCAGTAGGGTAAAGTTGTGCTTCTATAGCTATGATTTCTAAGTCATCTTTATGATTTTTAGTAAGTTCTATTAATTCTGGAATCTCTTTTAAACAAGGTGGACATCTATGACCAAAAAGAGTAAGTAGAATGGCTTTTCCTTTAAACTCTTCAAAATTTAATCCATCTTTAGTCTCTGTAACTGTAATATTTTTGTCATTTATAGTTGTTAATGTAAATGTTGGTACATCGTCAGCATTTATAGATGTTATTAATGTAAAAAGAGTAATCGTTATTGTGAAAAATAATTTTTTCATTTTTTTCCTTTGAAAATAAGTTGTGTTTTTAAAGATTATATTATATCGTATCTATTATGTATTTATTGTGTATTTTTTTAAAGCTAGAGTAAATTAAGTAAAAATTTTATTTAAAAGTTTATTAAAATAGAGAAAACTAAGATAAGTCTCTCTATTGGAAATCTATTATGAATCGGATTAATCTCTATTCCCTCCACCATTACGACTTCCTCTGTTTCCACCACGACTATCGCTACCTCTTCTATTTCCACCTCTTCGGTCACCACCACGACCACGACTTCCACCACGATTTCGGTTTCTTCCACGACCACGACTACCGTTTCTATCGCCACCTTTCCAATTTTTAGCTCTCTCTATAAGTGCTTTGACCTCTTCACTTCCAAGACCAATAATATCTTTACCTTTTACATCAATATCTTCTTGTACAATAGTTGCTAGTAG
>JALSQJ010000187.1 GCA_026985495.1 Campylobacteraceae bacterium | reverse complement strand
CCGTTCAGGAGGAGGGGAAGAGGGGTAGTCAGTTAGCACTTTAACTATTCCAATCCATCATATGTTGAGAGTAATCTTAATCACTTATTTGTGTTGTATTTTGAAAATTATAGATTTTAAATCTTCCCCTGACTTACGACCAAAAAGCACTACAAAGCCCTAAATATAGTAATTTCACAATTAATTTAGGCACTACAAATCATAATTTAAAAAGAATATAAGGAGTAAGTGAGTGTTTTACCTCCATAAGATTGTAGATTTTTTTAGCGTCAGGTTTAATCTTTGAAGGGATAATATATTTAATTGATAAGTTCTTTATGCTTTCTAACACTCATCAAAAATTAGTTTTTAACTAGCAGTTTGGGTTAATCTATTATAGATAAAAAATCTCTTTTAGAAAAGTCATATATCTCGACTTTTCCAGTTCCAATATCATACCACCAACCCTCTAATGTAATTCTATCTTCTATTAATCTATTTTGAATATATGGATACTCCATTAATCTTTGCAAAGAGGTAACAATATTATGTTTCTCTGTCAATTCAAATATATTCTGTTTAGGATTTGCATGAACCTCTAACATCGCGGCACTTTTAGCAGGAATAATATACTTTAACCACTCTTTTACATGTAGTAACTCTGGCTCATTTTCACTCTGTTTGTGATACATATGGGCACATGCCCCACAATTACTATGTCCTAAAATAACTACTCTTTTTATACTTAATGCATTTACAGCATACTCTATTGCAGCTTGGGTTGAACCTTTTATAGGAAGATATGGAGGAACAACATTTCCTATATTTCTAGCAATAAAGAGTTCTCCTGGTTGAGCATTAAGTAGAAGTGCAGGGTTAATTCTACTGTCACTACAAGTAATAATCATTGTCTCTGGTTTTTGACTCTTAGATAGAGAAGAGAATAGTTCTCTATTTGTCTCAAAATAATCTTTTAAAAATTTAGAATAGCCATCTTTTTGTAATTTATCCATTATTAATCCAATTTTTTAACATTTTATAATTTTTTTAATTAAAAATAGCTATAAATCTGAGTTCTACGTAATACCATAGTCACATTTTTTCAGGACTAACTAGTTAATTTAAATTTTCCCTTGTATCCAATAGAGTATCATACCCATATACTCATGCCAAGCGTGTTCGCTGTTTTGTAGATGAACACCTTGTAACATAGAGAGAACTCCATACTCATTGACCTTATTAAAGTCTGTAGGTGCTGCTATTGGGTTTAGACCTTGTTTTTTAAAGAGTGCTATAGCTCTTGGCATGTGGTATGCAGATGTTATTAAAATGAAGGGTTTTTTACCTACTCTTTTTTTCATCCATTCTGCCTCTTCAAAGGTAGTCTTTGCCTCCTTTTGCATTACAATTTTATTTTTAGGAATACCAGAGTCAATTAGTAGTTGAGCTGTTTTATTTGCATCGGAGATTTTATCGTGTAGTGAGAAACCAGATGTGATAGTGGTAAGATTTGGGTTCTTGTGATAGAGTCTCAAAACCTCCCATGCTCGTTTGTCTCGGTCTCCTCCTAATAGTAGCATATAGGTTACATCTTTTGGTATAGCTTCAAGTTTAGGGTAAGCACTCTCTAGTGGTTTTAGAAGTATATTTGAAAATTGAGACCAACTAAAAAGAGAAATCCACACGATAGAGTATAAAATATATCGTTTTGCTTTTTTACTATTGTTAAAATATAAAAAGATAAGAGCAACAAGTGTAAAAATAACCCCTATAGATAGAGGCATTAAAACTACAGAGAGTGCTTTTTTTAACATAAAGCTAACGGTTACATTCACTATTTAATCCTTATGGGCATACCCATTTTTACTTCATAAACTTCATCACAAAATGAGGCAACTTTTTGTCCTATAATACCTGTCCTATCCACAAAAGTACGACTCTCTTGGTCTAGGG
>JALSQJ010000186.1 GCA_026985495.1 Campylobacteraceae bacterium | reverse complement strand
TAGGTTAAAAAGAGTATTCTTAAAGCTTTTAATGGAATAAAAGCTAATACGACCTACTTTTCAGATAATAATAAAATAACCTCCTCCTTTTATCGAGATATAAAAGATTATTTAAATTTAGAGAATTTAAGTAGTGGTAGCATTAAAACGCGTTTTGCACTTACTACAAACTATTGTGACCAAAAGATTGTACCTACAGAACTCTCTCTACTAAAAAAGAAGAACCAAATTCACTTTGACCGAAACCAAAACTCTGCACTGGACATTGCAACTCCTATTGCCATACTGCACACTACAAAAGATGGAGTATGGCATTATGGAATCTCTCCAACAAGTAGTGGGTGGATTCATGACAAAGATATTGCATTTGGAACTAAAGATGAAATTTTAAACTATATTGAGTCAAAAAACTTTGTTGTTACTACTGAACCAAAAACAGCTCTTAAAATAGGAGGTTCATACCATGACTATCTTCGTATGGGAGTGAGACTACCTAAAATTATGACCATTGACAATGAAACTATGGTGATGGTTCCAACAGCTGATAAAAATGGTAATTTGGTACTCTCAAATGCTACAGTAAAAACTGCCAATATTCATAAAGGATACCTAGATTATACTCCTGAAAATATCCTTATTCAAGCGTTTAAATTTCTTCATCTTCCTTACGGTTGGGGTGGAATGTATGGGGAGCAGGATTGCTCTAAATTTATTCAAGAGGTCTATTCTACAGTAGGGCTAAAACTACCAAGGAACTCCACCTCTCAATCTAATGTAAGTGATTCAAAGTTAGAGCTATCTGGTCTATCTAAAAGTTCAAAAGAGACCTTTTTACAAACCTCTGCAATAGTAGGTGGAACTATTTTACATCTAAAAGGACACATTACCCTCTACTTAGGAGAGTATAAAGGAGAGCCATATATTATTCACACTGTTTGGGGAGAATCTTCAAGACATTATGCTTTGGGAAGAACAGCTGTTACTTCATTAAACTTCAATAACTACTTAGAGAAAATTGACCGACTTACCAATATTACTGCTCTTGAGGAGTAAACCAAATATGGGCATCAATATTGTAAGCAGTAATAGTTTTACCATCAACATAAAGATTTAATCTATTACCACGAATAGTTGTTCTGTTAAACTCTAAAAGAAAAGGCTCTTTGGTTGTAATAATTTTCTTTTTTAAATTGTAGTTCAAACTCTCTGTAAAAAAATCGATGCCATCATCTCTTGAAACTTTTATATTTTTAATCATAAATAGAAGGTCTCTAGCATAAATTGCTTTATCAGATATGAGTGTATGACCCAACTCATCAGTTAACTTCACCTCTTTAAAATCAACATAATTATTATACTTTATTGCTTTTTTAGAGTAGATTTTACGCCCTGTATTATCCGATTTTATATTCTCAAAAAGAGAGTTTTCAAACATAACTTCACGTTCACCCTTAGAAGAGACACCATCTTTTGAAATAGGATTAAAACCAAAAACAGCAACAACTAAAATGCAAAAAATAAAAGTTAGTATATATTCTATTCTTATTGCCATAATGCTAAGTAACTCTCTTCCAAATTTTCTAAAATTATCAACTTCTCTATCATCTCTCTTACTGCTCCCTCTCCTCCATTTGATGATAGTACTTCTGTTGCAATATTTTTAACATAGACAGAGGCATCAGCAGGGACATAAGAATATTTTGAAGCAGATAACATAGTATAGTCATTCAAATCATCTCCAATAGAGGCTACATTATCCATAGTTAAATTTAACTCTTTAAGTATCTCTTCGAGTCGCTCTTTTTTCTTATGAACTCCTTGGTAAAAATGTTGAATACCTAACTCTGTTGCTCTCTTCTCTACAATCTTTGAACTGCGTCCTGTAATAATGGCGACCTTTTTACCAAGCTTTATCCAAGAGGCGATAGCAAGACCATCTTTAACCGAAAAAGATTTTAACTC
>JALSQJ010000185.1 GCA_026985495.1 Campylobacteraceae bacterium | reverse complement strand
TGATTTATAAAAAGGGAAATATGAAAGTCTTAAAAAATTTAAATATCTTATATGTAGAAGATGAAGATGCAATTATTGAGAAATATACCTATTTTTTAGAAGAGAGTTGTCGTTCTGTTTTTATTGCTAGAGATGGTGAAGAGGCATATAGAATATATAAAGAGAATAAAATTCATCTTATTATTATGGATCTGCTTATTCCTAAGCTCAATGGCATTAATTTGGCAAAAAAGATACGACAAGAAGATGATAGTGTAGCATTAATTGCTCTAACAGCTCACTCAGATAGAGAGATACTTTTAGATATTGTTGATTTAAATTTTTCTAGTTATCTAATAAAACCAGTTAGTCGAACCGATTTGATGCAGGCACTTCTACGTGTATCTAAAAAGGTAGATGGAGGCAGAAATATTATTCTTCCATATGACTGCTCATGGGATGGAAAGAGTAAAATGCTCTTTTGGAATGATAATGCTGTAACCTTAACACGACGAGAGACAAAACTTTTTGAACTTTTGGTAGAGAAAGCAGGAAATCCATGTTCCGATGATGAGATATTTTTCTATGTTTGGGGAGATGAGTTTAACAAAATAGTTACAAACTCATCTATTCGTACCTTGGTTAAAAATTTACGAAAGAAAATTCCTACAGATTTAATTAAAAATCAATATGGTGTAGGGTATAAAATTAACTTTTAATTAATAGTTTGTTGTAGATATTTAGCAACTCCATCTTCATCATTACTCTCTTTTAGCACAATGGTTGCTAAAGCTTTAACTTCATCTAGTGCATTAGCAACAGCAATAGAGGTTCCTGCACTCTTAAACATCTCTATATCGTTAATACTATCTCCAAATACAGTTGTATCTTTTTTATCTCTTCCTAAAAACTCATGAACTACATTTAAAGCATCTGCTTTGTCACTAAGAGGGTGTAGTATGGTCAAAAAATAGCACTTCATATAGTTTTCAGGAGATAGTTTTACCTCTATTGTATTAGCAAAAACTTTTTTAAGATGTTCAGATAATGGTCTTAGTATCTTCTCTTCACCCATATAGACTAATTTTAATGTATCTTTTGAACCTTTTATCACTTTTTTATGCTCTACTCTCTTATCCATAGCGTAGTGGTTTTCGATAAGATATTTTTGATGGTAGTTTAAAATAGGAGGAATATCAAAACTCTCATCTAAACTTTTATGGTCACGAAGTGCAATGACATATGGGTAGATACCAAAATAGGAACTCTCTTCAATAATTGCATCTCCAAGCTCTTTAGTAAGTGTATTTAATGAAATAAGCTCTTTTTGTGATGTTGCTACCATTGCACCATCTAAAAGAATAAGGGGTAGATTGAGTTTTAAATTTTTTAAAAACTCATGGGTTTTTGAAAAGCTTCTAGCTGTAGCAATAGAGAGTAGTGCTTTATCTGCTTTTCTATTCCAAATAGTCTCTGAAAATGGGCTAACCGACTGGTTACTGTGTAAAAATGTATGGTCTAAATCAGTAATAAAAAGTTTTTTCATAAAGTCTCATTTTTTTAAAGCATTATATCTAAGAGTTTGATAAACTTAAGCTATGGAACTATTTGGACAGATACTTTTTGCAATGTTGCTTTTGGAACTCTTTGAAATCTATATTCAGAGTGCCAATACATTAGAGGAGATGATAGAGAAGCTTTATGGATACTATCGTCAATCGATATTTCTATTTTTTATTATTCACCCTACGCTCTACTTTGTTGTTGGGGTGTTACTATACTTTAACGCTTTTAACTTTTTTGGTATTACCATTTTGGTTTTAAAAACATTTGACCTATTTTTTAAGATAGAGATAATTCGGCAACGATATATAAGAGAAGAGATGGATGCAGAGTTGCAACAGATGATGGGATTAAAAATGACAAGCTCTCTAAAGTTTTCCTCTCTTTTACTCTACATACCTCTATTATATATGGCTATTTTTACCTAAT
>JALSQJ010000184.1 GCA_026985495.1 Campylobacteraceae bacterium | reverse complement strand
AAAAAGTTATATATCAGTGCCGATTCGATTAAGATAGATTCTTTGTTTGATATAGCAAAAAACTTTGAAAGTGAGGGTGGAGAGTTACTCATAATAGATGAGATACACAAATTTATAGGTTTTGAAAATGAGTTAAAAAAGATATATGACTTTTTAGAGTTAGAAGTTATTTTTAGTGGGAGTAGTGCTTTAAAGATAGATAATTCAAAAGCAGATTTAAGCAGAAGAGTTGTTATATATGAGATAGAAGGGTTAAGCTTTAGAGAGTTTTTAGAGTTAAAAAATGGTATAAAAATAGATACTTTCTCATTGGAAGATATTTTAATAAATCATGTTGATATAGCTTATGAATTATCAAAATACTATACACCAAAAATATTTGGGGAGTATCTACAATATGGTTACTATCCATTTTATTTCGATAAATACTTTACCTATCAAACAAAGCTAAATGAGACTATCAATACAGTTTTAGAGGTTGATATACCATCAATTTTCAATATAGAGTATCAGAATATTAAAAATTTAAAAAAACTTTTACTTATTCTTTGCCAAAGTGTTCCTTACACTCCAAATATCAATGAGCTTTTAAGCAGACTTAATATGGGGCAAGATTATAGAACGCTATATAGATATTTAGACTATCTACATAAAGCAAAAATTATTACATTAATTCGTCCAAAAACAAAAGGCGATAATATTTTTGCAAAACCAGATAAGATATATTTTAATAATACCAACTTGCACTATGCGTATTGCGATAATCCAAATATAGGGACTATAAGAGAAGTGTTTTTTAAATCAATGATTTTTGAACATAAAATTGAAATACCAAAAAAAGGTGATTTTTTGGTAGATGAGAAATATATAGTTGAAATAGGTGGTAAAAATAAAAGCTTTAAGCAAATAGCAGATATACCAAACTCTTTTGTTGTAGCTGATGATATTGAGATAGGTAGTGGAAATAAAATACCTATTTGGTTATTTGGATTTTTGTATTAAAGAGATAGTTTAAAACTTGAGAAAATTATGATGTGTTTAATGAGGAGTTGTTGATGAAAAAAATTTTAATGGTTACTCTTTTGTCGGTAGAGTTGCTCTTTGGGGTAACAAAGTATGTGCAGATAGGAGAACATAAGTTTAAAATAGTGCAAGAGAGTTATAATATTTATGACTCAAAAGGAACCTATATTCGATTCTACAGTAGTAAATCAGATGAAAATAGTAAACCTCTTTTACGCTTGACACTGGCAGATGTAACAGGAAATTGTACAAGTAAAAGTTTAGAAGATGGAGCTTATGAGATTGATGGAAATCGGCTTATATTATATACTTCATGGAGTAGAAGAGGTAATGCTTATTTGGCTCCGTATGGGGTAATGATTCAAGAGTATAAAGTAGAAAAAAATGGAAAATTAAAAAAGATATCAGCTCAAATCTATCAGGAGATAGTAGCTAAAGGGTATGATACTGATAGTGGTATGAAGTATCTGTTTGATAAACCTACTACATCATCTCAAAAAGAGAAATTTAGTGAGTACATAACGACAATTGAAAAGAGTTATAATGCAACCTTTGTTTTTGGGGAAGAGGCTAAAACTCTTAGAAAAAAAGTAACAGAGGCATTGATTCGAAAGGTTAAAAAGAGTTGGAGAGTTAAATAATTTCACAACCTTTACACAAAATATAGATATGATAAGCAAAATATAATAGAACTATTTTCTATTAGAAGGAAAAAATATGAAAAAAATAGTAATAAGTTCAGCGTTAGTCTTAACCGTAATTTTAAGTTCTGGGTGTGCTCCAAAGGGTTATGCACAGTCAACAGTTGGACAAAATATGAGTGTTGAACCAGGTGTAGTACAATCTGTAAAACAGGTGGTAATTGATGGAAATGGTGTAGGTAATACCATGGGTGGAATTGTAGGAACCGTAGCAGGTGGAGCAGCAGGAGCTCAAGTTGGTGGAGGTACAGGTCAAGTGGTAGCTTCGGTATTGGGTGCAGCCATTGGTGGAGCATTGGGTGGAACAGTAGGAGATAAGATTGATACCAATTATGGGCAAGAGGTTATTGTACGTTTAAATAATGGTAAAACTGTAGCAACAGTTCTTAGAATTAATGAGACAACACCAGCACTTCGAGCTGGACAAGCTGTAAATGTTTTTAGTTCAGGTGGACATATTTCAAATATTTCAGCACGTTAAATTTATTAATCTGAGTTCAGGGGCTATAGTATTCCATCGAATTCAGGTTATGAAGAGAATAAGTTAGTAATAGACTAATTCTTCTCTATATTCTTCTCTCTTTTAAAAAAATTAAAACAAAATTAAACATATTTTAGTTATTATAAACAATAAAATAAGAGAAGGATTGGAATGGCTATTGATAATTATGTTGATAAGATTCTTAATAGTCCTGTATATGTTTTTGATGAAATTATTGATAAGTTGATTGCAAAAAATATTCAAAATGCCAAGATTGAACTAAGTCGTCATCGTCTTGAGGTAGATGAGATATTAATAGAGTCAATTAAATCTATTTTAAAAGATTTAAAAGAGGAAGAGGGTCTGATAAGTCGTTTTCTTTATGCTACTTTTGGTGTTGAATTGCGTAAAAATAAAAGAAGAGAACAGCTCATCTATTTAGGGTCTGAATTAAAGACTCAACATCTCAATATAAAGTCAAAACTCTATGTTTTAAATCGTCAAAAAGAGCGTCTCTCTTATAGTATAAAAGATTTAGGACGCTTAAAAGAGAGCTTTTCTGAAAAGAGTATGTTTTTTGAAAATGATAAAATTAAAAACAAAAGTAAGTTCTATATTAATGAATTAGAGGCAAAAATAGCTCAACTACAGGAGTATTGGAATAGTATAGTAATTCGATACAATAACTCTTCTGATATTGAAAAAATTTATAATAACCTATTTAAACAGATTCCACGTTATAAAGAATTAAACGAAGAGGCACATCTTTTGTTGTTATCCCCTACTAAAAAATAACTATTTAAAAAAAATTTTAGTTAAAAAACTTTATTTTAACTTAAGTATTCTTATTGTTTTGATATGATTATCAAAAAAGTATGGAGTGATAATTGATTTCTTTAGATGTATGGGGTAATTATGCAGATATAGTAGCGATACCACTTGCTATTATTGGTATTGTTTTAATTGTTAGACAGCTTACACTTTCACTACACGAGAGTGAAAGAGAACACCAAAGACGACAAAATGAGATGACTTTAAATGCATATAATGCAGTTAGAGGAGATTTGCGTAACGCAATTCGAAGAGTTAGAGAAGAGCTAGAGTTAAATGATATGTTTGATGATGTCACAGAGGAACATTTGGAAAAAATTATAAACAATAAACCTCTAAGAGATGATGTTGCAAGAGTGTTGGGCTATCTCAATAAATTTTCAGTTGGTATTAAATATGATGTCTTTAATCTATCGCTTATTAATGATTTATCAGGCACATTTTTTATTCGTACCTATAAACAGTTTAAACCCTATATTGACTGGGTTCGTAAAGATTCAGAAGTTTTCTACCTAGAGTATGAGCGTGTTGTTGAGAAGATAGAGCGTATGAAAAAATATAAAGATATAGAAGATAGACCTTTATAACCTATACTTCACCCACCCCTAAACACAATTTAGATACAATTCCAAGAATTTTGTCATGAGAAAATCAATATAATTATCGAGGATTTAAATGTTACTTTTTACCCCTGGACCAACTCCTGTACCTGAGTCTGTTAGACAAGCTATGGCAACACAAACACTACATCATCGAACTCCTGAGTTTGAAGCTATTTTTAAAGAGGCAAGAGAGCGTCTAATGAAGCTTTTTGGTATGGACGAGTGTGTTATGTTGGCAAGTTCTGGAACAGGTGCTATGCAAGCGTCTGTTCTAAATCTTTGTAAACATAAAGCTTTAACTGTTAATGCAGGTAAGTTTGGTGAGCGTTTTGGAAAGATTGTAACAGCTATGGGAAAAGAGTTGGTAGAGTTGAAGTATGATTGGAACACTCCAGCTTCTTTAGAAGATGTCAAAAAAGCATTGGAGCAAAATTCTGATATTGATACACTTTTTATTCAAGTAAGTGAGTCTGCAGGTGGGCTTAGACACCCTGTTGAAGAGATTGCTACTTATGTAAAGTCTGTTAACCCTAACATTATGATAGTTGCAGACGGAATTACAGCAGTTGGTGTTGAAAAAATAGATACAACCAATATAGATGCACTAGTAGCAGGTAGCCAAAAAGCGTTTATGTTACCTCCAGGGTTAGCGATGATAGGGTTAAGTTCAGATGCAGTTGAGAGAATTGGAAGTGGTGTTGACTACTACTTTAACCTAGCATCAGAGATTAAAAAACAGCAACAGAATACTACAGCATATACAGCACCAACAACACTTATTATTGGGCTTAATGCAATATTTGATGAGATAGATAAAGAGGGGATTGATGCTCTTTATAGAAGAACAGAAGCTAGAGCAAAAGCAACACAATCTGCACTTGAAGCTCTTGGGCTTACTATTTATCCTAAAACTCCTGCAAGGTCTATGAGTACAGTTATAGATGATGATGCAGAGGCGATTAGGAAACTTCTTAAAACCAAATATGAGGTTAATATTGCAGGTGGTCAAGACCATTTAAAAGGTAAAATCTTCCGTATTAATCAGATGGGGCTTATTCCTGTTAATGAATCTGTATGGGTAGTGAATGCTATTGAGATGGCACTTAGTGAGTTGGGTCGTCGTCCTTTTGATGGCTTGGCTAGTAGAACATTTAATGATATATATTTTAAAGAGATTTAGATGATATTTGAACATGAGATACCAAGTAAAAGTAAACTATACTTTGGAGAGTGTGCCAAGATTAAACGTCAATTAGAGGCAACTTCAGCTAAAGTGTTAGAGGAGGGTGGATTTGAGGAGATAGTTACACCACTATTCTCATATCATCAACACGCATCTTTTGAAGATGAGACACAACTATTGCATCTACACGATGAACACAACGATATGGTAACTTTAAGAGCAGACTCAACAGCTGATGTTGTGAGAATTGTGACTAAAAGAATTGGGAGAACTACTGAGTCTAAAAAGTGGTTTTACATTCAACCTGCTGTCTCATTTCCTACTGAAGAGCAGTATCAGATAGGTTCAGAGATTTTAGATGGAACATTTGATGAAGTTGTAAATACAGCAACAAACTTGGTAGAGAAGTTAGAGTTAGAGGCGATGTTACAAATATCTAATATGAAAATACCTCTTCTTTTAAGTGAAAAATATGGTGTAGATTTAAAACTCTTACACGACACCAATGTAGAGGGTATTTTAAATCTTGACCTACCTTGGATAGCTAAATTAGTTAAGATTCATAGGATTGAAGATTTAGAGGATATTTCTGAAATTCCAGAAGATATTCAATCTGAACTTCTATTAATGAGAGAGGCAGTATCAAAAATATCATATAACTCAATTGTTATTGCTCCATTATACTATGCAAAGATGAGATATTATGGTTCATTAACATTTAGAATGTTTCATGAGAATGAGTTATTGGTTCGTGGTGGACTATATCAAATAGAAGATGTTAATGCATCAGGTTTTGCACTCTATACCGATGCGTGTATTAACCAAAAAATGAAAAAAATTAAAGGCGTAAAGTAGATGAGTAGTAGAGCAGATTTAATTGTAGGATTACAATGGGGAGACGAAGGAAAAGGTAAAATTGTTGACCATATGGCACAAACACACGACTATGTATGTCGTTTTGCAGGTGGACATAATGCAGGACATACCATTGTTGTAGGCGATAAAAAATATGCACTTCATCTCATTCCATCTGGTATCTTAAATCCAGAGGCGAAGAACATTGTAGGAAATGGGGTTGTTCTTTCACCTGTAGATTTTATAAAGGAGATGAGTCAATTTAACAATTTAGAGGGGCGACTCTTTATCTCTGATAAAGCACATATGCTTCTGCCTTACCATGCACTAATTGACCAAGCACGAGAGCGTATGAAAGGTGATAAAGCCATTGGAACTACAGGAAAAGGGATTGGACCAGCCTATGGTGACAAGATAGCACGAGTAGGTCATAGAATGGGTGAGCTACATGATACAGAGAAACTTGCAACAAAAATTGTAGATTTTTTTGAAGTAAATAGAGCTATTTTTGAGGTAATGGGTGTAGAGTCTCCTAAAAAAGAGGAGCTAAAAGTTGAACTTGATGGTTATGCTAAAGTTCTTACTCCACACATTGTGGATACAACTCAATTGCTTTGGAATATTTTAGATAAAGGGGAGAGAGTACTTTTAGAGGGGGCACAAGGAACAATGCTTGACATTGACCATGGAACTTACCCTTTTGTTACCTCTTCTACAACAGTAAGTGCAGGAGCGTGTGCAGGACTTGGGCTTAATCCTAAAGATTTAGGAAAGGTGACAGGAATTGCAAAAGCTTACTGTACACGTGTAGGAAATGGACCTTTCCCAAGTGAAGATTTTGGAGATAATGGTGAACTCCTTCGTAAAAATGGTCACGAGTTTGGAACAACAACAGGACGACCAAGAAGATGTGGTTGGTTCGATGCTGTAGCAATGAGACATGCTGTACGAGTCAATGGTGTTGACCAAGTAGCATTGATGAAACTTGATGTTCTTGATGGTTTTGAGACTATTAAAGTTTGTGTCTCTTATGAGTTTGAGGGCAGAGAGATAGAGTATGTTCCTTACGATATGGAAGAGGTAAAACCAATCTATAAAGAGTTTGCAGGTTGGGATAAAACAGAGGGGTGTCGAGTGTTTGATGACCTTCCTAAGAGTGCAAAGAGTTATATTGAAGCGTTAGAGAGTATGATTGGGACAAAAATTGGAATTATCTCTACAAGTCCTGACAGAGAAGATACTATTATTCGTTAAGGAGTAAAAATGAGACTAAAAGCAAAACAGACAGGTTATGTAGCAGCAAAGATAGGTATAGACTTGGCTAATGCCCCTTTCACAACTATGCCTAAAGGTAAAGATGCTGTTGTTGAAGTGTGTAAAGCTGTTATAGATGCCAATTTAGAGAAAGAGAAGAAGCTTGATGCTAAAGTTGAAGAGATGATTGATAATAATTATGATGAGATAGAGATTCAACAGGTTAAAGAGCGTGAACTCTTCTTTATGATTAAAAAGCGTTTAGCTCCAGAGTATGGAATTATTATGAACTATGATGACCGATACAATGAGGTCTCTCACCAAATTTTAGATGAACTCTATGAAAATTATCTCTTAGAGTACGAGGTAAACGATAACCAAGTAAGAAATGTTATCTTTAAGGCATTTAAGTCTTTTGCTGATGCTTATGATAAGATGGACGATACTGTTTATAACAAAATTCAGAAGATGGAGAAAAAATATATTCCAGGGTCAGTTGAGTATGAGCTACTCTATGAGCGTCTATATGAAGAAGAGTTAAAGAAGAGAGGAATGCTGTAATGCAAAAAGTCTCACTATATTTTGAAAATGGTATCTTTTTAGAAGCAGAGAGTTTTGGAGCAGAGGGGACTTCTGTAGGTGAGGTGGTTTTTAATACCTCTATGACAGGGTATCAAGAGATAGTAACCGACCCCTCTTATGCAGGTCAATTTGTAACCTTTACAACTCCAGAGATAGGTAATGTAGGGTGTAATGCTCAAGATATGGAGAGTAAAGGGGCATTTTGTAAAGGTATTATTGTTCGCTCTTATCAGGCAAGACCTTCAAATTTTAGATCTGAAGAGACATTGGCAGAACTTCTAAAAAAGCATGGTGTTTTGGGTATTGCTAATATTGATACACGATACATTACAAAAATGCTTAGAGCTGAAGGCTCTATGGAGATGATAGCTTCGACTGAAATTCATGAGAGAGATGAGCTTAAAAAACTGCTAGAGTCTGCACCTAGAATTGAAGAGATAAACTACATTGAAAAGGTAAGCACTAAAGAGTCTTATATTCATAGAGAGGCTAGGTATAATTCAGAGAGTTTTGAGTATGAAAAACCTAATACGTCTAAAAAGATTATAGCGTTAGATTTTGGAATTAAACGAAATATTCTAAATGAGTTAACTCATGCAGGTATGGAGGTTGAAGTTGTTCCAAATAGTATGGAGGCATCGGTAATTATAGAGAAGTTTACAGCAAAAGAGATAGATGGTGTTTTTCTCTCCAATGGACCAGGTGACCCACTTATCTTAAAAGAGGAACAAGAGAAGATTAAAAAGCTAATTAAGGCTAAGATTCCACTCTTTGGAATCTGTCTTGGGCATCAACTTCTCTCTATTGCTCATGGATATGATACCTATAAGCTAAAGTTTGGTCACCATGGTGGGAATCACCCTGTTATGAACCAAGTTAGTAATGTAGTGGAGATTACAGCTCAAAACCATAACTATAATGTTCCTGATACAATTACAGAGGTTGCAACGGTTACTCATATCAACCTATTTGATAATACCATTGAGGGGCTAAAGTATAATGACTCTCCAACTATGTCAGTACAGCACCACCCAGAGGCGAGTCCTGGACCTCATGAGTCAGCATATATCTTTAGCGAATTTAAGGATATGTT
>JALSQJ010000183.1 GCA_026985495.1 Campylobacteraceae bacterium | reverse complement strand
TGGAAAGATGAGTCTAGTGCTAAACCTTTTGTTGATATGATTATAGGAGTTAATGGAGCAGGTAAAACCACAACCATTGCAAAACTAGCTCGTCATAATCAAAAAGCAGGTCGAACTGTTCTTTTAGGTGCTGCTGATACCTTTAGAGCAGCAGCTATTGAGCAACTTACACGCTGGGCAACAAAATTAGATATTCCTATTGTATCAACTAGACAAGGTCATGACCCATCAGCAGTTGTTTTTGACAGTATCGCCTCTGCAAAAGCAAAAAATATTGACCATCTACTCATAGATACAGCAGGACGACTACATACCCAAACCAATTTAGGCGAAGAGCTTAAAAAGATGGTTCGTATAGCAAATAGAGCTATGGAGGGAGCACCTCATCGTAAGATGCTTATTTTAGATGGTACGCAAGGGAGTTCAAGCATCAATCAAGCAAAAATTTTTAACGAAATGATAGGTATAGATGGTATAATAATTACTAAACTAGATGGAACAGCAAAAGGTGGTTCTGTCTTATCAATTGCCAATGAGCTTCAAATGCCTATCTACTTCATAGGAACAGGTGAACAGCCTGATGACCTTATTAAGTTTAAGGCAAATGATTATGTAAACACTATTTTAGATGAGATTTTTATCTAAAATAGCTATTAAACTAGGACGTTACAATGGTAAAACTATTTACTTCTATTGTTATCTTGATTTTAACCTTCTCCTCTTTGCTTATCTTAGAGGATAGAAAAACATTTGATTTTAGTACCCTTATACAGATAGACCCTATCCCTCATACAAAAGAGCTTATTCATGAAAAAAAGTATGTTGAAGCCCAAGAGTATCTCTCTTTTTTTATGGAACAACCTTATGTAAAGAACAATCCACAATCTTCTAAAATTTTAAACGATATAAAAAGAATACGCAACTCATACGATTATAAAAAAGATAAAGTTATTGAAGGGGTTCTCGAAGGAAAGAGTGATGATAATATTGGTAAAACCTCTGCTCTTATTTCAGATTTTTTAGTTATAGGAGATATTCGTGACCTCTCCATTCAAGGAATGCACTATTTTAATAATGAAAAAGTTGATAATTTCATGGTTGCCCTCTCATCACTAGGGTTAATTGCAACTGCTTCTACTATTTACAGTGGAGGTACTACAGCTCCTATTAAAACTTCTGTCTCTGTTTTAAAATATGGTAAGAAAATAAAAAAAATACCTCTATGGTTTGAAAGTAAACTTATAGATTCTGTCAAAGTGGTTAAAAAAACAAAATCTCTTACAGCAATAGAGAAGATGCTTGAACCAATTAAAAATCTTTACAATAGAGTTGGACTTGACCAATCGCTATATATGTTAAAGATGAGTAAAAATTCAAAAGAGTTACTCCATTTAGCTAAATTTGGTTCACGATTTGGAAAAAATAGTAGAACACTTCTTAAAATTACAAATAACAAAGCATTAACCTATGCTTCAGCTATGCCAAAGGTAAAACCTAAAACATTTATTACTGCCTCAACCTATGGAGAAGATGGATTAAAAGCACTTAAAAAAGTGGGTGAAAATAGATTTTTAAAAAGAGTAAGTTTCAACTCCCATATTTTCAAAAGTATCTATAAGGGAAACTTTAATCCCCTTTTAAATTACCTACTAAAAAATATACCAAACTGGTTACTTTTTAGTACAGTATTTTTAGGACTTTTCTACTTTATGAGGAAGTTTTTCTCTTTAGTAAAGAGGATAATTTAACATGATTTCGTAGCCACTCTCTATGCTCAATAGCAGGAAAACCAGCATAGGTCTTTCCACCTTTGAGTGACTTAGTTACACCACTCTTTCCTGCAATAGTTACAAAATCTCCAACTTCTAAATGCCCACTTAAAGCTGATTGCCCACCTAAAATCAGATTTCGTCCTGTTTTAGTTGAACCTGCAATACCTGATTGTCCTGCCATTAAAGAGTGTTCACCAATATCACAATTGTGTCCAATCTGAATTAGATTATC
>JALSQJ010000182.1 GCA_026985495.1 Campylobacteraceae bacterium | reverse complement strand
TTGAAGGAGAGCCATATAGATTAATACCACTACCAATGGCTACATCTAAGTATGATAGCAATGGAGATAGATTACCTGCTACCTATGCCAATTTTTTAATAACTGATGGAGCGTTAATATATCCAACTTATAGTGTAGATGAAGATAAGATGGCTCATGAGATTTTTAAAGATTTTTTTAGAGATAAAGAGATAATTCCTGTGGAGTGTTCACGCTTAATTGAAGAGGGGGGAAGTCTGCATTGCTCTACAATGCAAGTTCCATATTAGAGTCTTTTACTTCCAAAGTTCTGTGTCCAATAGATTCTATAGTTACTTTGGTCATACTCAACAATGGCAACACCAACTTCGGTATAGTTGCTACTCATAATATTAGCACAATGACCCGGACTTGCCATAAAATCATCCATCACTTGTTGAATAGAGGTTTGTCCCCCTGCAAGATTCTCCCCAATAGAGTAGTAGTTACCTCCATATTGTCGTATAATTCTTTCATTAAATTTACTAGGTCGTCCATCTCCTGTTATATCATATTCTGTACCTGAACCATCATGGGAAAAATGGTTACTAAATGCCATATCTAAAGAGTGTTCAAGCGCAGAGGTATATAGTGCTCTATTCCATGTAAGTGGATGTGTTGGACCAAACCACCCCTCATCTCCACATTTAACTCGTGTTGCTCTTCTTGCATTAATTGCATCTAAAAGTTTTTGTTGCTCATGTTGAATATTGGTAGCACTGTTATTAAACTCATTAACATTAGATATAGAATTAATTGTTGCAAAAGCTTTTACTTCAGAACTATCTTTAAGTATAGAAGAGAATCTGTTTGATGTATCTCTACTAATATTAGATATCTCTTGTGAATCTCCACCTCCACAGCCAATAATGAATAAAATAGTAACAATTAATAAATAAGATTTTTTAGTTAATATAAAATTAAACATTTCTGTTCCTTTTCCTGTATTTACAGTATAACAAAATTTAACTTAAAATAATATTTAACAAAAATAATTAATTTTAATATATTTATGTTAAATAACTTGTTTTTTATTTAATTTTGTTATTAATTAATTATATTTACAAATATAACTATTATATCTCTATATTATCTATTTATTTCTATTTATGCTAAAATATATGAAAAAAGTAGTTAAATGAAAGTCGCATTGGTTCAAAAAAAGTATTATGGTAACACCAAAAAAACTATTAAAAAAACAGTTAAAAGTATAAAAAAAGCTTCAATTAAGGGTTGTCAATTGGTGGTGTTGCAAGAGTTGCATCAGAGTGAATATTTTTGTCAATATGAAGATACATCATTGTTTAAATATGCTAATTCTTGGGAGAAAGATGTTAAATTTTGGTCAAAAGTAGCAAAAGAGTATAATATAGTTCTTGTTACCTCACTCTTTGAAAAACGTACAGAGGGGCTTTATCATAATACAGCAGTGGTTTTCGAGAAAGATGGCTCTATTGCAGGGAGATATAGAAAAATGCATATACCTGATGACCCTGGATTTTATGAGAAGTTCTATTTTACCCCTGGTGATTTAGGGTTTGAGCCAATTGAGACCTCTATTGGAAAGTTAGGAGTATTGATTTGTTGGGATCAGTGGTACCCAGAAGCAGCTCGAATTATGACACTTAAAGGTGCAGAACTACTTATTTACCCTACAGCAATTGGTTGGTTTGATGAGGATAGCCAAGAGGAGAAGACTCGACAGTTAGAGAGTTGGATTACTATACAACGCTCTCATGCTATTGCCAATGGAGTACCTCTCCTCTCTTGCAATAGAGTAGGGTTTGAAAAGGATAACTCTGGAGCAATTGATGGTATTCATTTTTGGGGAAACTCTTTTGTTTGTGACCCACAAGGAAGCATTATTGCTCAAGCTGGAATAAGAAATGAGATACTTTATGCAGATATAGATATGCAACGTACCAAAGAGGTTCGAGATATTTGGCCCTTTTTACGTGACCGTAGAGTTGAGGCTTATGGTAACTTATTGAAGCGTTATTGTGATTAGATA
>JALSQJ010000181.1 GCA_026985495.1 Campylobacteraceae bacterium | reverse complement strand
ATGCACAGACAATTATTTGGAATGGACCTATGGGGGTTTATGAAATGGATAAATATGCCAAAGGGAGCTTAAAGATGTCTCATAATATTGCTGATGCTAATGCTACAACCATCGTAGGTGGTGGAGATACAGCTGATGTAGCACTTAGAGCTGGAGATGTTGAAGAGATGACCTTTGTAAGTACAGGTGGAGGAGCGAGTCTTAATCTTATTGAGGGTAAAACTCTTCCAGGTATTGAAGCTTTAAAATCTTAAAAATAAACAATATATAAAAGGGAAACATTGATATACGCAGCAAATTTTAAAACAAACCATACACGACAATCAACAAGAGAGTATTTAGGAAAATTACAAGCTAAACTGATGTTAGAGAGAAAGCCAAGCGATAAGGTTTATATTTTTCCTCCATTAACAGCACTTGATGACTATGAAAGTACCAATTTTAAAATTGGTGTTCAAAATGCTTATCCTGTGGAAAATGGTGCATTTACAGGTGAGGTTGGACTTGAGCAGTTGGCTGAATTTAATATTAACACTATTTTAATTGGTCACAGTGAACGAAGAGATATTTTAAAGGAAACTCAAGAGGATATAGCTAAAAAGTTTGCTTTTTTTAAAGAGCATAACTTTGAGATAATCTACTGTATTGGTGAATCTTTAGAGATAAGAGAGCAAGGGTTAGAAGCTGTCATGAGCCATTTGGTCTCTCAATTTGAAGGGATTGATACCACCTATGAAAACTTTGTTGTTGCCTATGAACCGATTTGGGCTATAGGAACAGGTAGAACAGCCTCTGTAGAGGAGATTACCCAAACACATAATGAACTCAAAAAGGTTGTAGATAGACCACTACTATATGGTGGTAGTGTAAAAGGTGCAAATATTAATGAAATTTCTGCTATTGAGAATGTAGATGGTGTTTTAGTAGGTGGGGCATCACTCAAAACAGAGACTTTTTTAGAGTTAGTATTACATTAACTAAGCAAGAGTAGGTAAATGTTCATTTCCTACCCAAACCAACAAAAGATAGAGTAGCATTGTAGCAATAGGTGCTATTACTGCTACCCATACTATTTTTCCTCGTACAATATAATAAATCATACCTACATAAGCAATAACCAATGCTATAAAATGGGTTAAAAAAAGAGGAGTAATTGAACGCATAATATTTCCAACTATTCCAAAAGTGATAATCTCTAAAAGAAAAAAAGAGGATAAAATTGTCTTTTTAATATCTTTATCTTTTTTATAATCAAAATATATTAATACTATAGATAGAAAGATAGCAAAAACAGTTAAAAACTTCATAACTCCACTCCTCTAAATTTTTTCTACAACCTCAATACCTAAAATCTCTAAACCTTTTTGTATCACCTTAGCTGTTAATTTTGATAGCTGAAGACGACTTAGTTTAATCTCTTCTGGTATATCATCTTTCAAAATAGGATTTAACTCATAAAACTTCATAAATAGAGATACTAAATCATAAAGATATGAAGTGATAGTATGTGGTGTTGCATCAACAGATGCTCTATTTAAAGTATCTTCAAACTTTAAAATCATAAGGGCTAAACGGTGTTCTATGAGGTCACCAATAATAATATCTCCATCTATTTCACCATCATATTTTCGTAAAATAGATTGAATTCTAGCGTAAGCATACTGCATATATAGAGATGTATTCCCCTCAAAAGAGAGCATTTTATCCCAGTTGAAGATGTAGTTTGACTCACGGCTAATACTTAAGTCAGCATATTTTACTGCACCAATCCCAATTGCTTTTGCAACAGATTCTAACTCCTCATCACTGTGAACATCACGCTCTTTTATAGTATCTTTAGCACGAACTACAGCTTCATCTAACAAATCAAACAACTTAACCGTTCCACCATCTCTAGTTTTAAAAGGTTTTCCACTCTTGTCCATCATTGTTCCAAAACCAATATGTTCAAGCTTTACACTCTCTTTAACCATTCCTGCCTTTTTAGCAATGGTAAAGACCTGCTTAAAGTGTTGAGCTTGACGAGAATCGACTACATAACAGATACGGTCTGCATTTAACTCTCTATCTCTAAAGTTCAATGCTGCTAAATCGGTAGTTGCATATAGATACCCACCATCACTCTTTTGAACAATAATTGGGTTCTCATCTCCCTCCAAAAAGACACACTCTGCACCATTTGAAGTAGTAGAGATATTTTTCTCTTTTAGAGTCTCTATTACTTGTGGAAGTTGGTCATTATAAAAACTCTCTGCTCTTACATCATCTCTTGTAAGGTTAACATTTAACTTTTTGTAAATATCCTCACAGTGTCCTAATGAAGCGTCAATAAAACTATTCCAAAGGGCTAAACAGTATTCATCTCCACTCTGAATCTTTACCACATACTCACGAGACTTATTTGCAAACTCTTCAGACTCATCAAAACGAACCTTTGCATCTTTATAGAACTGCTCTAAATCTTTTAACTCTTGAGTGTTACCATCAGTATTTTTCTCCTCTAAATATGCAATAAGCATACCAAACTGCGTACCCCAATCTCCAATATGATTTTGACGAATAACATCATCGCCTAAAAACTCTAATAGGTTAGCTAAAGTATCTCCAATAATGGAAGAACGAAGATGCCCAACATGCATCTGTTTTGCCATATTTGGTCCTGAGTAATCAACTACTACTCTCTTAGGAGTATCAACATACCCTACCCCTACTCTATCATCATCAATTAAAGCATTGCTCTGCTTCGCTAACCACTCATCTGACAAGAAGATATTAATAAACCCAGGTCCTGCAACCTCTACTTTTCCAATTGCACCTGTAGTATCGATATGTGTAACAACCTCAGAAGCAATCTCTCTTGGGTTCTTTTTAAGCTCTTTTGCTAGTTTCATAACCCCATTAAACTGATAGTCACCAAACTCTGGTTTTGTAGCATCTGAAATAACAACCTCATCGGTTTCAATATTGGCACTCTGTAATGCACTCTCTATAATTTTGCTAAGTTCTAATTTGATTTTCATGTATGTTCCGTAATAAGTAGAGTTCTATTATAACCATAAATAAGATATAGAAATATTCTCTTTGAAGTAAAAAAGCTCTCATATTAATGAGAACTTTGAATTTATGCTTGTTTAGTAGCTGTATCTTTGGCTTCAGAAGTAGCTGTTTTAACCTCTTCTTTAATCTCTTTCACGCTCTCTTTAGCATCTGCTACTGGCTCATCATCTTTTACAGCAGATTTAAAATCTTTAATACCTTTACCAAGACCTTTGGCTAACTCTGGTATCTTTTTACCTCCGAAAAGCAAGATAACTACTCCGACAATAACGGCTAATTCTATTCCACCTGGCATATTGTAAATCCTTTTATGTATGTTTTTTCATAATCACTATGAAAATTATTTTTAAAATTATACTCTATTTTGGTTAATTCTGCCAAAATTTAACGAAATTTTCTAACTCGTCACTATTTTGTTTCAATCTAGCAGCATTGGCAATGGTAGCAAACTGATTAGAAGCTTTGGGAATTTCATCATTAATTATGACAAAATCGAACTCTCCAATAGCCTTAATCTCCTCTTTTGCATTCTCTACTCGACGCTCTATAATTGAAGTATCATCAGTAGCTCTTGCATAGAGACGCTTTTCAAGTTCTCTAAGTGTAGGAGGAGTAATAAAAGCAGAAGTTACAAAGTCTCCCATTTTAGCTCTAACTAAACGGTGTCCTTGAATATCAATATCGAAAATAACAAGTTTACCCTGAGATAAGGCATCATTGACAGGTTTTAGAGAAGTTCCATAGTAGTTTCCATGTACTGTTGCATACTCTAAAAACTCACCAGCTTTAATACCCTCTTCGAACTCTTCATGAGTTACAAAATAGTAGTCAACACCATTTTTTTCACCCTCTCTTGGTTTTCTAGTTGTTGTAGAGATAGAGAAGTAGTACTCACCAATATTTTCACTTGCATTATTAATGATGGTACTTTTACCAGCTCCCGAAGGACCAGATAGAACTAAAATAGCTCCTTGCATTACTTTGCTTTTGGAAATTTGATACTAATATTAACTCTTGTCCCAGCTAATAGTTCTCTAAGACTTTCAACAGACAATGCTGTTAATGTATCAATTAATAGTTCTGACTCTATAGCAGAAGAGTCTTTGGATTTTTTACTTTTCTTCTCTTTTTTCTCTCTCTTCTCTTTTTTCTCTTTAACTACTTCATCTATTTCATTTGTCATAATAGCTGGTACAGTAGAAGTAGGAGTCATTAAATCTTCTAACTTCATCTCCTCACTACTACTATCATCTTCACTAAGAAGACCTTTAATATTTTCAATCTCTACTTCATCTAAGATTTTTGTAGCAGTAACTTCCTCTTCAATCTCTCTCTTCTCTGAGTACTCAAAAAGCTCCTCTTTCTCTTCTGCAACAACCTTCTCTAATTCTTTCGTATCTTTTTCTAACTCTTTAAGAGGCTCCTCTTTTATATCATCAAGTTCTAGTAGTTTATCATCAGATTTTAAATTGTCATCAATAGCGAAAAGGTCTTCATCTAAATCAAAAAGTTCCTCTTTTTTCTCTTCTGTAGCTGTTGAATTTTTAGAATCTTTTACATCATCTAAAGCAAAAAGTTCATCATCTAAACTATTAATTTTCAAAGGGAAAGCCTCTTCTAACTTAGAGTCAAAATCACCCTCTTCTAATTTTGGAGACTCCTCACTCAATGTTGCAAAAAGCTCCTCTTTTTCTGTTTTAGTCTCTACTTCAACTTTACTTTTACTCTCCTCTAAACTGACTAATTCATCTCTACTAGAATCTTTTGCATCAGCTAAAATATCAAAATTACTCTCTTTATTAGCAGAAGTATCCTCCTCTTCACTCTCTTCCATAGAACGAATTACTGCTGATACCTCAGATGGTAAAAATGGCTTTAATATAGAGATGTCAAATGCTTTTTTATCATCATCGTCCCCCTCTGCATAAAAGAGTACCGATTTTTTTACTTTTATATGCTCTTTAATAACATCACGAACATCTTTGCTCCATGAGTCACCATCTACAAAGACAATATCATAAGAGTCACTACTCAATTCAGTAACCTCTTGAATCTCATCTAGCTCTATATTCTCTTTTCTTGCACTTAGTGCTGTTAATCGTGATACAACTGGATTATTGTTTATTAATAATATTTTCATTTTTGCTCCAATAGCTATATTTGTGTTATATTTTATTGACAATTCTAGTATAATTACCGTTTAATTAAGATTAATCAACTTTAAATGTAAAAACAACATTAAAAAGATATATTAAATCTAATTTATAAAAATATAATTAAACTACTTTATATAAAATTTTGTTTAATTTTACCAAAATAAGATTAATAGAGGGAAAAATGTTAGAACTTTTTATAGAGTATATCTTTCAAATTGGATATGTAGGCTTTTTTATATATATGATTTTAGTTGGAACGTTTATCCCTATGCCAACACAACTTATTCTGCTTCCTGCTGGTTACTTAGCTTCACAAGGTAGGTTAGATATAACTACACTAACTATTGTAACATCATTAGGTATTACCATTGGGGCAACCATAAACTACTTTTTAGCCAACTATATTAGCAATAAGATTATAAACCAAAACAAAATTATAAAAGTGCAAAAATTTTTTAACAAATATGGAAAAATCTCGGTAGCTCTTGCACCCTTAACCTTTGGAATGGGTCAATATATATCTATTCCTGCTGGTATGGCAAAGATGGATTTACGATGGTTTCTACCTATAATTTTCCTATCTAACTCTCTTTGGAACTTCTCAATGGTAATGCTAGGCTATATGTATGGAGAAGATGCATCTTCAAAAACACTCTACCTTATTGGAGGAGCTACGCTAATTATTGTTCTTACATTAAGTACTCTTGTTTACAAAGAGCTTAAAAGTTATTGATGGATATAATGCCAAAAAAATTTCGCTATATAAAGGATAGTAATGTCAACCTATATTTTTGGACATACCACACCTGACTCTGACTCTATTGTTGGGGCATATTCACTCTCATATTTAAAAAATCAACTTGGAGAAGATTCTACTCCTACCCGTCAAGGAGAGATTAACCCTGAGACTGCTTTTATTTTAGAGAAGTTTGGTTTTGAAAAGCCGATGCTTAAAACAGACTATGCAGGTGAGAGTGTTTATCTAATTGACTTTATGGAGTCTTCACAAAGCCCAAAAGATATTGATGAAGCGACTATTTTAGGAATTGTTGATCACCATAAATTAGGTGACCTAAAAACTACAACACCACTGGAGATGTGGGTACGCCCTGTTGGCTCTTCAAACACTATTGTTAAACAGATGTTTGACTACTATAATGTTGAAATTCCAAAAGAGTTAGCAGGAATGATGATGTGTGCTATTTTAAGTGACACGGTTATCTTTAAGTCTCCAACTTGTACAAAAGAGGACACAAAAGCTGTTAAAGAGTTAGCTAAAATTGCAGGTATAGATGACCCAAAAGCTTTAGCTATGGAGATGTTTATTGTAAAATCTGATATACTGAATGATACAAAGCGAGATTTGGTCTTTAGAGATTTTAAAGAGTTTAACATGAGTGGTACTAAAGTAGGAGTAGGTCAACTTGAAGTTGTTGATTTAACTGTTTTTGATACCATGAAAGAGGAGCTTTTTGAAGCAATGGCAGAGATAAAAAAAGAGAAAAATCTACACTCTATTCTACTTATGCTTACCGACATTATGCAAGAGGGTACTCAACTACTTGTTTTAAGTGATGAAAATAGTAAAATAGAGTCTGCTTTTGAAAAAACATTAACCGAAAACCAAGTTTGGCTACCAAAAGTGATGAGCCGTAAAAAACAGATTATTCCTTTTTTAGAGGGGCAGTTTTAAACTTTATTGACAATTATCAACAGAGCTTGTTGTTTACTTTGCTATGATTATACTATAAATTTTCATGCAAGGTAAACAAATGATTAGTAAACTTAAAAGTCATTACTTTTTTTCTCAACCACATCAACCATTTTTTATTTTAGCCTTTATTAATGCTATCTTATCTATGGCACTCTTTGGTCTCTTTTTTGAAGGTACTATAGCTCCTACCATTCCTGCTAAACTATACCATGCCTACTCCATCATTTATCTACTCTTTACCCCTGCATTTTTAGCATTTCTATTTACAACTTTTCCAAGATTTTCAGCTACAGAACCTATTGAGAAAAAGGCTTATATGCGTATTTTCCTCTTTTTTGCTCTAGGCTCACTCTTTGTCTATTTAGGTATCTTTTTATCTATTCCTCTAATCAATACTGGTATATTGCTTCTATTTATAGGTCATGCTATCGCTGGTAATATGTTACTAGCCATCTACAAAAAATCCAAAGTTACAGACAAATATGACCAATTTTGGATTTTAGTTGCTACAGCTATAGGAGTTTTTGCACATTTTCTATTTCTTACTATTCTCTGGCTACCATCACTATACACCTTTGCTATACAACTTGCTATCTACCTCTACCTATTTTTAATCTTTTTTACTGTTGCACAACGCATGGTTCCATTCTTCTCCCATTCACCTATAGAGAAACATACGGAACGTTTTAAGGTTATTGTAGGGCTACTTGCACTCCATATAATATTGGAGCTAATTGATACACACTCTTCATTTTTAGCTGATTTTATGTTGGCTTATCTTTTAGGGAAAGAGATTCTTCGTTGGAGACTACCTTTCCCAAATCCAAACCCTTTAGTTTGGGTTTTACACATTGCTCTGTTTTGGATACCTGTTGCATTTTTAATCTCTAGTATTAGTAGTTTAATATCACTTATTAATGGTAGCTCTTTTCTATATTTAGCTATTCACACTTTAGCATTAGGATTTTTCTTAACTATGCTTATTGGATTTGGCACACGAGTAACCATTGGTCACTCAGGAAACCAAATGAGAGCTGATAAATATACAACAACTCTATTTTATATAACTCAAGTGGTTGTAGTTATGCGTCTTATCACCTCACTAAATGATAACTTTCTAATATTTTTTGAACTCTCAATATTTATATGGTTATTACTATTTATCTCATGGGGTATTCGATTTTTTAGAGTGTTAATATTTGGAGATAAACTCTAGTATATGTTTATATTTTATCTTCGCTTTCATAAAGCGATTAAGTATGTTTAGCTCAAAAAAGATTAAAATATCTTTAATTACTGTAAGGTAAAAAGATGATAAAAATATTTGCCGAAGCTGGCATTGGAAATAAAAGTTTTTTTAGCACCGAAATAGAAAAAGGCAACTTAGAACATAGAGTTAAAGGTTTTATAATCCCACCAAAAATCAAAGGTTTTTATATAAGAGTTTGGCTAGCTAAAAGAGTATATGCCTTCTCTTCTAATAGATTTTTTAATACTACCTACAAAGGTAGAGTAAAATTTAAATTGATATTTGGCATAGAGGGTAAAAACTTAAAAACTTAGGGTCAGGTGACAAACCACAAATAAAGTAGAAAACAGCTATAATCTCTATTCCAACTAAAGAGGAGTAGAGTATGGCAAGAAGAGCAAGAGTAGATATGGCAGGATTTCATCATATTGTAAACCGAGGTGTAGCGAAACATAAAGTGTATAGATGTAATGAAGATAAAGAGAAGTTCTTAGAAATTATCTGCAAATCCTGTGGTATCTATAAAGTGAATGTTCATGATTATTGTCTTATGGATAACCATTACCACCTGCTCA
>JALSQJ010000180.1 GCA_026985495.1 Campylobacteraceae bacterium | reverse complement strand
TTTTCACGTTGTTCAAAAGTAACAGCTTTGGTATAACCTATACTTTGAGCTAATTTTTTTGTCTCATCATATTTAAAGCCAACTTGACCAATGGCGTGTGCATCAGATGAGAAGGTAATAGGTATATCAAGTTCATACGCCAGTTTTAGTAGTGGTGAAGAGGGGTAGATCTCTCTACAAGGTTTTCTTAAACCAGCACTATTTAGCTCTATTACCATATTAGATTTTTTAATAGCTTTAAGTGCAGGAGTTGCAATGGTTCGAATATCTTTTTGTGGTGTAAAATTAAATATCTTAATAAGGTCTAAGTGTCCAACAATATCAAATTTACCAGATTTTGCCATCGCCTCTATTTGGTCAAAATAGTTTTGCCAAATGGTATCTATATTATGTTTTGAGTACTCATCTATAAACTCTGGGTTGTCAAATCCCCATTTCTCTAAAAAGTGAACAGAACCAATTAGGTAGTCAACTTTTGCATTAACTACTCGTTCTTCTATATAGTTTGGCATATAGTCAACTTCATAGCCCAATAGAATTTTAATATCGCTACTATATCTCTCTTGAAGTCTTTTAACATCATTTTCATAAATGGAGATTTCTGAAAAGGGGAGTCGATAATATTCATCAAATTTCATAGGAGCATGTTCTGAAAAGCCATAAATATCAATACCAAGCTCTATGGCACGTTCAATATAGCTCTCCATAGAGCCTTTTGCATGGTTACATCGTCTGGTGTGGTTGTGTAAATCTATTCTCATGAAAGAATTGTAACATAAAAATAGCTCCAATATAAATATTAGTTTGAAGCCAATTTACATTTATCGAACTCTCTTAATTTATTATGGACTATAAATTTTCTTAATTTATTAGGATAATTGCTTAGTTCACAGTAGTTAACTAGATATTTTACTAACTCTAAAGGATTATCTGTAATATTTCTATGTTGTCTAAAACTTTTGTATGCACCTCTACCAATAATTGCAAAGTAGTCATCAATAGCATCACTAATAGAAGCATATTTTTTTAGGTAAATATATTTACCATTTCTAGTTTTTTTAGCTCTAATTCTAGGTTCATTAGGGTCATATGACCATACTCCAAAAATATTATTTGCTTTTTTGAAAAACCGAGACTCTCCCCATGCAGACTCAATTGCTGCTTGAGCAAGAACAATACTAACAGGGTGAGTCTTTAATCTGTTGGCTAATTTTTTTATATCATCTGTTTTATATTTTTTAAAAAGTTTATCTAAAAATTCTTTATCTAAGTTATCCATCTCACTATAAGGGGTATCCATTAAAGCTAATACTCTCTCTCTTTTAAGTTTTAAATTCTCTTTTGAGATTAAAATAGCAGGAAGAATCATATGAAAAAATTTCTGTTTTTTTTCTGATACTTGAAGTTTATTAAGAGAGATGGTATTGGTGTAGTTGATAGGTTCAATCTTTTTGGATTTAAAGATTTTGATGTCATCTGGAGTTTTGATTTTTTTGTTTACAGTAGAAACTTTATCATCAATAATAACTAAAGGGGTCGATAGCTCACTCTTTTGAGCATTTAGGTTTCTGGGGTCATTAGGTTTTGGAACATTGTATGTAACTCTTTTATCATTGTACTTTTTTACCTCTTTTAAAACTGCATCATAATAGGTGTTATCAAATGAAAACAACGTTACAGATAGAGTTAAAAATATGAAAAAATATTTAATCATGTTATGTCTAGCCTTTTAAAAAAATTTGGAAATTATACAGTTAATTACTTATAATAAAATTAAAATGCCTTTTTTTCTATTTAATTCTTTTTTTAAGATGCTACAATATAGGCATTTGTAGTGGTTGTAAAAAAAATTAGAAATTTTATATAAAAAATAGATAATTGTGGAATTTATCTTTTTTTAAGTTAATGTTTGAAATTGTTCTATTAAATATAGTTAAAAATAGACTTTAATAAATATAGAAAGTTAAGGTGTAAAATTCTAAAATATTTACTTACATTAATATATAAATAATTTCAAGAGTTAAAGTTATAAAAAAATCTGATAAATATTAGATAGAACTTTTTTGTTTTAAAAAAATGAAATTTATGAAAAAAAATGCTTATTTATAAGAAGTTTTTCTTTTAAAATGGCTAATAAAGAGTAAGAGAGAACTAATTTTAGATTTTTTTGCTATACTTACGGACATAAAATTAAACAATTAGGAGAGTGTCATGGCACTATTTGATGAAGTAAAAGAGGTTGTAGTTGAGCAACTAAGCGTAAATGCAGATGAGGTAAAAGAGGAGTCTAAGTTTGTTGAGGATTTAGGAGCAGATAGTCTTGATGTGGTTGAGCTTGTAATGGCACTTGAAGAGAAATTTGATATTGAAATTCCAGATGAAGATGCTGAAAAAATTGCAACAGTTAGCGATGCAATTAAATTTATTGAGAACATTCAAGAATAGTTAGTTGTCCCTTTTGGGACAATTGATTTAAATTATATATGAAATTATTATAATAGTAATTTGATATATATCTTAAAAAGCATAGGAGATAGAGTGAAAAGAGTTGTAGTTACTGGTTTAGGTATGATTAACAGTGTAGGGCAAGATAAAGAGAGCTCATTTAAAGCCATCTTAGATGGTGAGTGTGGAATTAAAGAGATTGAACTGTTTGATGCTTCAAAATTCTCTGTAAAAATTGCTGGTGAGATTGTTGGTTTTGACCCAAGTTCAGTAATGGATGCAAAAGAGGTTAAAAAGGCAGACCGATTTATTCAGCTTGGTCTAAAGGCAACTCAAGAAGCAATAGCAGATGCAAATTTTTCTGATGATATTGATAAAGAGAGATTTGGTATATCTTCTGCTTCTGGAATTGGTGGTTTACCAAATATTGAAAAGAACTCAATTGTTTGTGAAAATCGTGGACCAAGACGTATCTCTCCGTTTTTTATTCCCTCTTCTCTTGTTAATATGCTTGGTGGATTTATCTCTATTGAACATGGAATTAAAGGACCAAATCTATCTTGTGTAACTGCATGTGCAGCAGGTACTCATGCTATTGCTGAAGCTACTAAAACTATTATGCTTGATGGTGCAGATAGAATGTTGGTTGTAGGTGCAGAGTCTGCAATTTGTGGTGCTGGAATTGGTGGTTTTGCTGCTATGAAAGCGTTAAGTACAAATAATGAAAACCCTAAAGAGTCATCTCGACCATTTGATGCGGATAGAAATGGATTTGTAATGGGAGAGGGTGCAGCAGCTTTAGTTTTAGAAGATTATGATTTAGCTGTTGCACGTGGAGCTAAAATATATGGTGAAGTTATAGGGTTTGGAGAGAGTGGAGATGCAAATCATATTACAACACCTGTTGTAGATGGACCTCTTCGTGCTATGAGAGCTGCTATGCGAATGGCTGGAGATGTAAAAGTTGATTATGTTAATGCCCATGGTACTTCTACTCCTGCAAATGATAAGAATGAAACAGCAGCCGTTAAAGAGCTTTTTGGTGGGGCTGAGAATTGTCCTCCTATGAGTTCAATTAAGGGTCAAATTGGACACTGTCTTGGTGCAGCAGGTGCTATTGAAGCAGTTGTTTCGCTTATGGCAATGAGAGATGGGAAATTACCTCCAACAATTAACTATACAACTAAAGATGAAAATTGTGACTTAGATTATGTAACCGATGGTGTTCGTGATGCAGAATTGAATGTTGTAATGAGTAACTCTTTTGGTTTTGGTGGGACTAATGGAGTTGTAATCTTCAAAAAAATATAAGGAAGTTGCATGGCAACCTATTTAGAGTTTGAAAAGAGAATAGAGCAGATACAAGAAGATATTGATTCTGCTCGTGCAAAAAATGATGAGTATGCATTAGAGGCTTTTGAGAAAGATTTAGATAAAGAGGTCTTAAAAACTATGAAAGGTCTCTCTGATTATCAAAAGTTGCAACTTGCACGTCACCCAGATAGACCTTATGCATTAGATTATATTAATGCTATTATGGATAATGCTTATGAGATTCATGGAGACCGTGCTTTTCGTGATGACCCTGCAATTTTATGTTACTTAGGTTATATTGATGGTCAAAAATGTATGGTTATTGGTGAACAGAAAGGTAGAGGAACAAAGCATAAACTTAAAAGAAATTTTGGTATGCCAAATCCTGAAGGCTATAGAAAAGCTTTACGTGCAGTAAGACTTGCTGAGAAGTTTAATATTCCTGTTCTTATGCTTATAGACACACCAGGTGCATACCCTGGACTTGGAGCAGAAGAGCGTGGTCAGAGTGAAGCGATTGCTAAAAACCTTTTTGAATTTACCAATATTAAAGTGCCTATGATCTCTATTGTCATTGGAGAAGGTGGAAGTGGTGGAGCATTAGCAATTGGTGTCTCTGATAAATTGGCAATGATGCGTTACTCTGTCTTTGCTGTTATCTCTCCAGAGGGTTGTGCTGCTATTTTATGGAATGACCCAGCAAAAGTTGAACAGGCTGCAAAGGCTCTAAAAATCACACCTGATGACCTACTCGCTCATGGACTTATTGATGATATTTTAGATGAGCCACTTATTGGTGCACATAGAACAAAAGAGGCAGCTGCATCTGTTGTTAAAGCCTATTTTTTAGAGAATGTGAAAGCTTTAAAAGAGTTAACTGTTGATGAGATGTTAGAGAAGCGATATGAACATCTTACCAAGGTTGGTGCATTTAGTGAATAGTTATTTTATATCTCAAATAGTTTCTGCTTGAGATGTAATCTCTCTTTTTCAAAAAATCTATTTTATAATTTTCTTATTTAAACAAGGAGCTAGATATGCAAGAGAAGTTTTATGCACTGCTTAGTGAAGACCACACCAGTACAATCATTTTACTTATTATTATATTTATTGGAGTACTTCTATATTTAATACGAGGTTATAAAAAGACTTTAAAGAGTAAAGAGTTACTTCTTATTGAAAAAGAGGAGAAGATAAAGAGTCTTAGACAATATAGCTATGAGATGGAGCTTAAACGAGTTGAAAGAGAACATGAGGTTGAAAAAGAGTTTTTACGACTTAAGCATCTTATTAAAGAGTTAGAGAAAAAAGAGAAAGAGGGACTTAAAAGTCAAGTTGTTACTAAGTTAGAAGAGTATCAAAAAAGAAGAGCACAGCAGTTAAAGCGTGTCAATCTATCTCTATAAGAGGGTATGGATATATGAGCTTTTTAAATAAGAGTCAAGATGAAGAGAGTAGTAGTGTAGAGGAGAGTAAAGAGTTAAAGAGCTATCAACCCTCTACAAAAGAGCTAGAACTTACAGATAGAGTAAATGAGTATGGTTTAAAACTAGAGCTTATTGATAAGATACATGAGCTTGATGGTCGATATAAAGAGGGAATTCAAGCCTACACTCAACAGATTCAAAATTATAATATTGAGATTAAAACACTTAAAAAAAAGTTGGAGAGTGAAGAGAGACTTTTACTCAATAAAGAGCGAACTATATTTGTTATTGAGAGTTCTATAAAAAGTGAAGAGAGTAGCTTAGAGAAGTTGCATTTTAAGTTTGAGAAGAGAGTCGATTCACTCTATGCATTACAAAATGAGTATAAATCTATTTTAGATACTAAGCAATATGAAGAGAGTAGAGTTCGTAAAGAGCAAGATATAGAGGAGGTTCTTTTAGATTTAGAAGATTTAGAACTCTCTTTGCTAAATAAAGAGCTAGAGAGGCTTAATCTTTTAGCTCTCTTAGAACCAAAACGAAAAGAGTTAAAAGAGCTAAAGTCAGAACTAGAGAGACTTGAGTTAAAAAAAGAGTATTTTGAATCTACTGCATTGTATAATCAAAATACTCTTATTGCTACTACTCCAAGTAATATTGAAGATGTTGAGATTTTAGAGACGACTAAAGAGTAGAACCTCTTTAATCTAACCACCATATACGAAGCTTTTTCCCTTTTATCTTTCCACTCTTTAAACCATTAAAGGCTTTTTTTACCATAGATTTATCTATGGCAACATAGGAGTGTGTAGCATAAACATCTATTTTACCTATATATTTACTCTCTAATCCTATATCTTTACAGAGTGTTCCTAAAATATCACCCACTCTAATTTTTTTCTTTTTTCCTCCATCTATACAGAGTGTAGCTACACTCCCTTGCATATAGAAGTTTTTATTTGGTGTTAATCTACTAATTTCATCTATTTTAAGTGATGGTTTAATCTCTAAGAGTTTTCGCTCTCCATATTTATCTACAAGTGTAATAGCTAAACCACTCTTATTGGCTCGTCCTGTTCTACCTACTCTATGAGTATAATCTTCAGTTTTCATAGGTACATCGTAATTTATAACAATATCTATAGCCTCTATATCTAAACCTCTAGCAGCTAAATCGGTAGCTACTAAAATAGGTAGAGAACCATTAGCAAATTGTAGTAGCATCTCTTGTCGTTGATATTGTTCTAAGTCTCCATTTAGTGTAGCGACATCAAAACCTTTATCATTTAGCATAGTAGAGAGTTCAACTGTCTTTACTTTTGTATTACAGAAGATAATGGCTAAATTTGGCTGATAGTGTTTTAATGTATCTAGTAGAGCTTTATCTTTATCTAAGACTCTATAAACCTTCTCTTCAATATTAACTTTTTCCTCGCTATTTTCAACATCTATCTCAATAGGATTTTTTAAAATTACTTTGGTAAGTTTGTCAATATTCTCTGGATATGTTGCAGAGAAGAGTAGGGTTTGACGCTGTTTAGGTAAGTTTGATACCAGTTTTAAAATATCATTTGCAAAACCCATATCAAGCATTCGGTCTGCTTCATCTAAAATAAGTGTTTTGATATCTTCTAAATGAATGCTCTCTCTTGAGAAGTGGTCAAGTAGTCGTCCTGGTGTACCAACAACTATATCTGCTCCTTTTTTGAGTGACTCTACTTCTCTTGTTAGTGAAGTTCCACCATAGAGTGTTACTATCTTTACATCAGCTTTATATCTAGCTAATTTACTACACTCAATAGCAACCTGTTTACAAAGTTCACGAGTAGGGACAATAATAAGTGCTTGAGGAAAATATTTACTCTCATCAAGTTTTAAAATAAGTGGAAGTAGAAAAGCAAGGCTTTTACCTGAACCTGTTTTTGCTTTGGCTATAAGGTCTTTTCCCTCTTGTATGAGAGGTATGGTAGCCCCTTGAATTGGTGTAGGAGTTGTGTATCCTAAAGAGTTTAAGTTTTTTAATGCGTCAGTAGGAAGTGATAAGTTTTGAAAGGTTGTCAAATGTAACTCTTTTTGTTGAATTATAACTAAAAGAGCCTCTCTTCCATATAAAATTCTATTGGAGAAGAGAAGACAAAGTTTGTAATTATACTGTTAGTAATTATGATATAGAGTGAGCCAACTAGTGAGATTTGATTTAATGTAGCATTAAATAGACCATAGTAGATATAATCATTAGGTAGTAGAAGTGTTATCATTGTTATATTGAACCATGCAGAGATAATAATAAGTATAGAGGTTAAGAGGTAAAATCCAACTCTACTCATAAGATGTGGATAGACAAAGAGTACAAAAGGGTGAAAAATAAGCAGACTACCAAGTGACCATATAGAAATTGCCATTAGTGTCCATTGTATATTTTGTGTATTTAAAAGTAAAAAAATTGGTATTATGGTAGATGTTAATATGGTAGCTATCAAGATAGATTTTAAGAAAAAAGTAACAGATTTTGATTTTTTATTGAGTCTCAAAACTATATCCTATATTTAATTGTTTTTTATTAGTTAAATTATAGTCAATAGTTTGTATATAAAAGTTAAAATTTATATTTATTTTTAAATTATTTATAATATTTAAGTAAAATAACAGAATAGAATATTCTATTCTGTTATCTAATGAACAACTATTTTTATCAAGTTCTATACTCTGCATTCATCTTAACATAGTCATAAGATAAATCACACCCATAAGAGGTATATTCACCATCTCCTAACCCTAAATCACAACTCACTTTAAAAGAGGAGTTTTTCATAATTTTATAGGCTCTATCTTCTCTCTCTTTGTCAAGCTCTCGTTGCTCATTAGAGTATATTAGTAGATTATCATAATGAATAGTAAGAGTTTTATCGTCACACTCAATACCACTAGCTCCAATGGTTGAAGCAATTCGTCCCCAGTTTGGGTCTTCTCCAAAGAGGGCAGTTTTTACTAAAAGAGAGTTAGAGAGTGCCATAGAGGCTCTTTGGGCATCTTCATTGCTCTTTGCCCCTTTTACCTCAAAAGCAACTAGCTTATTTGCCCCTTCACCATCTTTTAGAATCATCATTGCAAGTTCAAAGGTAATCTTATTAAGAGCCTCTTTAAAAGCCTCTTTTTGGTAAGCAGATGAATATCTATTTGTTAAAAGCATTACGGTATCATTTGTAGAGGTATCTCCATCTACAGAGATTTTATTAAAAGAGTTCTCTGTAGCATCACCTAAAAGCTCTTCCATATCCTCTTTTGGAATATTGGCATCGGTGATAATAAAACAGAGCATTGTAGCCATGGCAGGATTTATCATTCCTGCTCCTTTACAGATGGCAGCTATAGTAAATGACTCTTTATTATCAAGTTCAACTCTAAAGGCTAACTCTTTTTTGAAGCTGTCGGTAGTCATAATTGAGTGAGCAGTCTTATCAGAGTTTTTTGCATTGTAGTCAAATTTTGAAAAGGCTGAAGTGATTTTTTCTTGATTAAGACGATAGCCTATAATGCCAGTTGAAGACATAATAGGGTTCTGAAGAGGG
>JALSQJ010000179.1 GCA_026985495.1 Campylobacteraceae bacterium | reverse complement strand
GGTTTATCTGTGGAGATAGTTTTGAGAAGTACTATAATATCAAAGCAGGTTCACTAGACCAATATTTTGATACATATAAGAACTTTGAGACTTTGGCTGAGAAGTTTGGTATGATGGGTGGAATTGCACATATGAAACCAATTATTGACCATATCAAAAAAGAGCGTGGAGATAAAAATGTGCTTCTACTCGATAGTGGAGATACATGGCAAGGAACGGCAGTTGCACTCAAAACCAAAGGAGAAGCTATTGTAGATGCTCAAAACTATTTGGGTGTTGATGTGATGGTTGGACATTGGGAGTTTACTTATGGAAAAGAGCGTGTTATGGAGCTTATTGAGAAGTTAGATGGGAAATTTATATCTCAAAATGTTCTTGACAATGACCCATTCTCTGACACTTTTGAAGAATCTGTGTTTCCTCCTTATACTATTGAGGAGATTGGTGGAGCAAAAATTGGTATTATTGGTCAATCATTCCCGTTCACTTCAACAGCAAATCCAAAAAGATTTACTGAAAATTGGAGTTTTGCACTTCGTCATGAGTCACTACAAGAGCATGTAGACCATCTTCGTAAAAAAGAGAAGGTTGATTGTATTGTTGTGCTAAGTCATGATGGTTTTTCAGTTGACCAAGAGTTAGCTAAAAAGGTTAAAGGTGTGGACTTCATTTTAAGTGGACATACCCATGACCCAAGTCCAGAGCCAATTATTGTTAATGATACAGTGATTATTATCTCTGGAAGTCATGGTAAATATATTGGTCGTTTAGATTTAGATATTAAAGACAAAAAAGTAGCAGGATATAACTTTAAACTTATTCCTGTGGCTTCAAACCTCATTCCTGCTGATAAAGCTGGAGATGAGTTAATAGCTAAAGCCTATAAACCATTTGATAAAGAGCTAAATGAAGTGTTGGGTACAACCAAAGGTATCCTCTATAAACGAGATACATTCTACTCTACGTTCGATTCTTTGATTGGTCAAGCAATTCAAGAGAAGATGAAATCTGATATTGTCTTTACCCCAGGGTACAGATGGGGAACAACGGTGTTACCAGGTGGCAATATTTTAAAAGATAATGTTTATGAGATGACAGCGATTACCTATCCAGAGGTTTATACTTTTGATTTAAAAGGTCAAGTGATTGTAAACCTTATGGAAGATATTGCAGATAATGTATTTAATGCTAACCCATTACTGCAACAAGGTGGAGATATGAGCCGTTTAACGGGTGCGAGTTATAGCATCAAGATAGATGCTCCATCGGGTAAACGTATCTCTGATTTTAAAATAGGAGGTAAGCCAATAGATGTTAAAAAGACATATAAAGTCTCCTCTTGGGGTGGAAACTTGCAGAGTGCAGGAGAAAACCTCAATAAAGAGACACCAGCTGTTTATGAGATAGTAAGTGACTATATTCGTAAGAAAAAAGTAGTAGATATAAGCATGGATTCTAATGTCAAAGTGTTAGATTATAGTTGTGGTTGTCCTGCTAAAGGGGCAAAGTGTTAAATAGTTAAAGGAGGTGTCTCATCTACAACCGACCAAAGTTAGAAAGATGAGACAATATTTTAATGTGATAAAATATCACATCTAGTATAGATAAATTTATCTTATAAAAAAGATAACTTAACATATTACAAAGGATGTCAAATGAAAAAAGGTAACATAATTAAACTAGCTACAGGTTTAGCAACTATTCTACTCTTAACTACAACTATAAGTGCTAAGGATGAAAAGCCATTTAGTAAACAGAAGTTCTTTGGTTTCTCTCAAATTGGTGTAGAAGCAGGAGATGGTGCAAAGAAAAATAAAGATGCCAAATTTAGAATGGATGCAGACCGTATTCGTCTAGGTTGGAAATACTTCTCTGGTCCATTAGCTGGTAAAGTCTTTTTAGATTTCGCTAAAACAGGTGATTCTGGTGCAGGTATGCCAAATATGATTAAAGATGCTTTTATCGCCTATAAATTTAATAACTCTGCTGTGCTAAAAGCAGGTATGATTAAGACACCTGTTGGTATGGGATTTAC
>JALSQJ010000178.1 GCA_026985495.1 Campylobacteraceae bacterium | reverse complement strand
AATCGCAACTTCTTTACGGTTATGATAAAGCTAAAGAGAGCATATATAAAAATAGGAGATTAATTGTTTGTGAGGGATATTTAGATGTTATTATGTTTCATCAAGCTGGTTTTACAGATGCTGTTGCAACGTTAGGAACAGCACTAACCCAAGAGCATCTACCAACTCTTAGAAAAGGTGAGCCACACATTGTTTTGGCTTACGATGGAGACAAGGCAGGAGTAGCAGCAGCATTAAAAGCTGCCTCAATGTTAAGTGAGAGTGGGTTTGATGGTTCAGTAGTTCTTTTTCCTGATGGACAAGACCCTGCAGATATGATAGCTGTAGGGCAGGTACAAGAGGTAGCAGATCTATTACGAAATGGTCAAGCCCTTACTCCTTTTGTGATTGAGATGATGGCTAAAAGTTACGATTTGAACAATCCAAGAGAGAAAGAGTTAGCTTTTGGTAGCATAAAATCCTATCTTGACAATTTGACACCTATTATTAGAGAAGCTTACATCACCCATGGTGCAACAGTATTAGGAGTAAATCCAGCACTCTTTGGTGGTCAGACCAATTTAGACAATACCAAAGCAAGGTTTGAAGGTTCTCGTGATGATGTAGGGCAGTTGAGTATTATTAAAACTCTAATAGAGAACAGAGAGTTGGTAGATAAAGTTTCAAGTCTAATTGAACCCTCTATGTTTGGCAACTACGCATCTCTTCTTGAAGCTGTAATAAAAGATGAAGAGAGTTCAAACATAACGGGGTTGATGTTAGATGAGAGTATAAAAACAATGGATGAAGAGGAGCTTTCACGCTCTTTATCTTCGTTTCTCTTTCGCCATTATAGTATGAAGTTAAAGAGTATTACAGGTGATAGAAATATGCCATTAACACAGAAGAGTTTTTTAATACGAAAAATAAAGACAGATATTCTTCCACGCTTAAAGCGTGGGGAATTAGTTACTTATAAGTTTTAATTTTAAATACTCTTAATCCATGATATCATGGCTTCTTGTGCTTGTGGATTTGGTGCGTCCATAAAGTTTATTAGAAATTTATCTTTCATCTCAACTACACCAATAGAACGAGGTCTAATAGCTAAAAGTTGAGGTTTTGGTAGTTGTTTTCCAAAACAGAAAATAATATTTTTAGCATCTAAAATATCACTATCTATCTCACCATTTTTACCTAAACTTTTTGTGTGAGTATAGTGGTCAAATGTTGCAATATAAGTAGCCACAGGGTGTCTCTCTATCTGCTCTTTTAAGTACTCTAAAATCTCATTAACACTACTATATTTACTCTTCTCTTTCGTAACTTCTAACTCTGATACTGGATATTTATCCATTAATATTGTCTCTTTCACAATATCTCCTTCTTATAATTTTCATAACTATACATTATAAAAGTTAAAAATAGATAAAATAAAGAGATAAAATTAATATTTCTTTTTAATATTGTATAATAGTTTTAAAATATAATATAGGAGTTGTGTTGAAAATTTTTAAAACTATTTTTTTGTTAGGAGTATTACTTCTCTTTACAGCTTGTGGAGATGCCTATACTCCACAAGGAGACCAAAGTAACATTGGACTTAAGAGTCAATTTATGAACAGTAGTGTTTGTGATGATATTATAGATAAAGAGTTTTTTGAAATCTGTTATGATGAAGATTTAAAGGTAGCTAAAAGTGTAGCCTACACACTACAAGGGGACTTGGTAAATGAGCTAAATATTCAAGATAGACCTTCATTTTATGAAGAGCCAACACTTGATAATTCTGTACGTGCAAGTGTTTCGGACTATAGTAATTCAGGTTATGACCGTGGACATATGGCACCAGATGCAGCATTTGACTGGAGTCAAGAGAGCTTAGATGCTACCTACTCTTTAGCAAATATTATTCCACAGGTTCAAGAGGTTAACCGAGATATGTGGGTAGATGTTGAGAAGTATGCTAGAGATAAGGCTGTAGAGTTGGGTAGTGTTAATATTCTAAATATTGTTCAGTATAGTACGACACCAAATCGTATTGGTGCAGGTGGAATAGCTG
>JALSQJ010000177.1 GCA_026985495.1 Campylobacteraceae bacterium | reverse complement strand
CTCCCAAAACCTTACCTCTGCCTATAAAAAAGTCAAACACTATTAAACCAGCTATTAAAAAGAGACCTAAGGTTATCAAGAAAACAATAAAGAAGAAAATTATAAAAAAGAAAAAGATAGTAAAGAAAAAGCCTAAAATCCATAAAAAACATACTATAAAAAAGCCAATCAAAAAAATAAAACCAAAAGTAGATACAACAGATGATATGGTCTATATTCCTGAACCATTTATTAAACCAGCAAAAGTAGTTAAAAGAGATGAAAACTCTCTAAGCTCATTTCTTTCAACTCCAACCCAAAACTCTAACCCTACTCGAAGTTATCCCAATAAAAAAATTAAAAAACTTTACGGCTCAAGCTTTCAAAGAATGACCCCAACACAACAACAGTTTATTGAAAATAATTTAGATACCATTCAACAGATAACCCAAGAGACATTAACCCGTAGAGGCTACCCAGAAGCAGCTTCAAGAACAGGGCAAGAGGGTACAAATGTGGTTGAATTTAACCTCCACCCAAATGGGGACATTAGCCATTTAAGACTTAAAACACGCATTGGTTACAGGTCATTAGATGAAAATACCATTACTCTTATTCGAGTAGCCTACAAAGACTACCCCTACCCTAAAACAACTACAAAGATTGTTTTTTATGTAACTTATAGTTTTTATGGGTATTAATTAACCTTCCTCTTTTGATTTCGCCACAAACCTAAGCCAGAAATAACCAAACAATCCTGAAAATAGAGAGGCTACTAAAATTCCAACTTTAGCTTGAAATATAAGCTCAGGCGTATTGATAAAAGCTAAATCTGATACAAAAATAGACATTGTAAATCCAATTCCACCTAAAAAAGCTACACCAAATAGTTGGCTCATGGAACTATTTTTAGGGAGTTTAGCTATATTAAATTTAATTGCTAACCATGCAACACCAAAGATACCAATAACTTTTCCTAAAATAAGCCCTAGAATAATACCCATAGAGACAGGTTGCATTATGGTTGTAGCCATTGAGCTAAAATCAATAGCAATTCCTGCATTTGCTAATGCAAAAAGAGGAATAACAATTAGTGCCACAGGTAGATGTAAATCATGTTCGAGTCTTGATGCAGGAGTTCCAATGGCATTAATTCTATCTTTGATATTAGATAAAATAGCCTTTTGTTGTTCATTTAAAAGATGATTATCAGATGCTGGATAGTTATCATACTCTTCAAGAAGATTTTTAGTTTCTCGACTAAAATCTTTTGGTGCTTCTTTTGGGGTAGATGGTATAGCCATAGCCGAAATAACACCTGCAATAGTTGCATGAACACCAGATTCTAGCATAAATAGCCACATTAAAATACCCATAATAAAGTATGGTAAGACCATATGAATCCCAAAACGGTTAAAGGCAACCATCACTAAAAAAGCTCCACCTGCTAATGCTAAAGGCAAAAATTGAATCTGTTCGGTATAGAAAATTGCAATAACCAAAACAGCCCCAAGGTCATCAACAATAGCAAGAGCTACTAAAAAAGTCACTAAAGCTGTAGGAATTCTTTTTCCAAGAAGAACTAAAGCAGATATAGCAAAAGCAATATCGGTAGCCATTGGTATTCCCCAACCATTTGATTCAGGTGTGCCTTGCGTCATAAAAAGATAGATAAGAGCAGGAAATAGCATACCTCCAACAGCAGATAAAATAGGTAAAATGGCTACTTTGATGTTGGAGAGTTCGCCTACTGAAACTTCGCGTTTTATCTCTAGTCCAATGACAAAAAAGAAGATTGCCATAAGTCCATCGTTTATCCAGTGATGTAGTGTATGTGATAATGCCCAAGAGCCAATATTTAGGTCAACTTTAGTATGAAAAAAGTGAGCATAACTCTCTGTAAGTGGTGAGTTAGCAAGGATTAGTGCTAAGATGGTCATAAAGATTAAAATAATCCCTGTAGTAGTCTGTGCATGTATAAATCGTTCAAATGGTGTAGCTACCCTCTTAAAGATACCCTCCCATGGTGCTTCTAATCTCATTTTTATCTCCTATAGTAGATTACTA
>JALSQJ010000176.1 GCA_026985495.1 Campylobacteraceae bacterium | reverse complement strand
ACTCATAGAGTTTAGGAAAATAGTCAGAGGTGTAACGAACATTTTTATCCCAATTAAACCCAAGCCATCTGACAGCATCTTTGAGTGCTTCAACATACTCGGTATCTTCAGTCGTAGGGTTGGTGTCATCCATTCTAAGGTTACAAGAGCCGTTGTAGTCATTGGCAATTCCAAAGTTAATGCAGATGGATTTAGCGTGACCAATGTGAGGAAAACCATTTGGTTCTGGGGGAAACCGTGTGTGTACTGCTTGGTATTTTCCTGCTTTTAAATCCTCTTCAACTATTGTGCGTAAAAAATCTCTGTTTTTGCTCATTATTTCTAAACCTTATTATATTTGGGTGCTATTTTATCTAATTTGTTATTGTACTAATATTAGACTTTCAGTTATTGATGCTAGAATTGTGCCATCGAACTCAGGTTTAGAGTATTCCCTAGAACAGAGGTTACTATTTACAAGGTATAATTGAATGGAAAAAAGATTAAATGTTATAGATTTATTGTTAAAGTTGCTCTCTGCTGAGTCAGTTACTCCTAGTGATGGGGGATTACTCACTTATATAGAGAGTTATCTATCGGAGTTTGAAGCAACATGGATAAATGAGGGTGGTGTTAAAAATTTATGGTTAACAAAAAAATTTGGAGAGGGGAAACATCTATGTTTTGCAGGTCATGTTGATGTTGTTCCAGCAGGTGATGGGTGGGAGACCAACCCTTTTGTACCTGTAATTAAAGATGGGTACATATATGCTCGTGGAACACAAGATATGAAGAGTGGTGTAGCCTCTTTTGTCTCTGCTGTTCGTGATGCCTCTAGTCAATTTTCTGGTAGATTATCACTTCTATTAACTTCCGATGAGGAGGGTGATGGAACCTATGGAACACAGATAGTTTTAAAACATCTAAAAGAGATAGAGCTACTTCCTGATTACTGTATTATTGCTGAACCCACTTGTGAAGAGAAGATGGGAGATGCCATTAAGATTGGTCGTCGTGGGTCAATTAATGGTTTTTTAACTTTAAAAGGGAAACAGGGACACGCTGCATATCCTGAAAAGGCGATAAACCCCATACATAATATTGCCTCTATTTTACCACAAATTGCAGGGTATAACTTAGATGAGGGTGATGAGAACTTTGCTCCTTCTAAATTGGTAATTACTGATATTCGTTCAGGTATGGAGGTTACCAATGTAACTCCAAATGAGTTGAAGATGATGTTTAATGTAAGAAACTCAACCAACACAACCCAAGAGAGGCTTAAAGAGTTTATAGATGAAAAGCTAAAGGGGCTTGAGTATGAGTTAGAGTTACAACAGGGGTCGTACCCTTTTGTAACAAATAAAGAGTCAGCTATTGTAAAAGCATTGTCATTGGCAATTGAAGAGGAGACAGGCTTAAAAACCAAGCTATCAACAGCAGGAGGCACAAGTGATGGACGGCATATTGCACCTTATGGTATTGAAGTTGTGGAGTTTGGTGTCATTAATGACCGAATTCATGGCTTAAATGAGCGAACAACTATTAAAGAAGTGGAGACTCTTTATAATATTTTCGTTACTATAGTGAAAAGGTTCTAACCTTTTTTATAAAATGAATATATATGAACTGAAAGGATATGTAATGGGTGAGGTTACAGTAGAAAAAGTAGAAGTTTTTAAAGAGAGAATTGAGAAGCTTCTTTTAGAGTATAGAGAGAAACATGATGAGCTAGAGTTGGCAACAGAAGAGTGGGATATTGGGGAGATACAAGAGTCTTTAGCTAACTTAACAAAAGAGATTAATAGACTTAAAAAACAAGTACATGAGCTTGAGAAGAAGTAAGTTTTAGTGGCTATTAATAGACAACCATCATTGAGTGAGTATGTACTCTCTCGATTGATTACTATTGTTATTTTTGTTACACTACTCTTCTCTTTAATTCTCTTTTTTACTCCTGAAAACTATAAGAATAACTACTTTTATATATCACTTTTTATTGCATCACAACTTCTATTGCTATTCTCTGTATATTTTAGAACAAAGCGAATCTCAAAAGAGTTAAAAAAAGTAGAGCATTATCTCTCTGGAGAGGTTAAAAAGCTTGATACTTCAGCACATTTTTTTACAAGAGAGTTTGAAAATATTAATCTGAAACTTATTCGAATATTACGAAAGATAAAAAAACGAGAGAAAGAGAAACGTAAATATACAGCTAAGATAAAGCTTAAAAATAGGCAACGTTCCGATATGCTCTCTGCCATTGCACATGAGTTTAGAAATCCTATTGCTTCTATTATGGGCTACTCTCAAACATTAACAGAAGATGAAGATATACCTGCAGGATTACGTCTTAAATTTTTAGGAAAAATATATAACAATGGTGAGAAGATAGAGGAGCTTTTAAGTCGGCTTCTGCTTTGGAACCGTTTTGAGAGTGGAAGTCAAAAACTCCAATTAAGTCAATTTGATATTAAACCTATGGTTTGTGAGATTGCCATAAATCTTAAAGATAAATATAGAGGTAGAGAGATAGAGGTAGAGGGTGAATCCATGGTATTAAAAGCCGATAAAGCACTTATGGAGATAGTTATAAAAAATCTTATAGAGAATGCTTTGAAGTATTCTAAAGAGGTAATAAGGGTTGAATTAGATGGTAGAAGTGTTAAGGTAATTGACCAAGGAGTTGGAATCTCTAAAGAGAATATTGATAAAGTTACAAAAAAGTTCTTTAGAGCAGATGGACACTCATGGGATAACTCTATGGGCTTAGGTTTAGCTATTGTTAAACAGATTTTAAAACTTCATAATACAACATTAGAGATAGAGAGCGAAGAGGATATAGGGTCTGTTTTTTCGTTTGAGATTAAGAGATAACATATAGGAGAAAAGATTGAATCCAATAGTAGAGAATATAAAAATTGAAATTTCCAAAGTTATGGTTGGGCAAGATAAGATGATTGAGGGTTTACTTACAGGTCTTTTAACTCGAGGGCATATCTTGCTAGAGGGTGTTCCAGGTTTAGCAAAGACTACTGCTGTTAATGCTTTGGCTGGGTCACTTGGACTTAACTTTAAGAGGATTCAGTTTACACCAGATTTACTACCTTCAGATATTATTGGTACAGAGATTTATGACCCCTCTACCAATGAGTTTAAAATTAAACAAGGACCTGTATTTACAAATCTTCTACTTGCCGATGAGATAAACAGAGCCCCTGCAAAAGTACAGTCAGCACTCTTGGAGGTGATGCAAGAGCGACAAGTTACCATTGGAGATGAGAGCTTTAAGATAGATTTACCATTTTTGGTAATGGCAACACAAAATCCAGTAGAGCAAGAGGGGGCTTATGAGTTACCAGAAGCACAACTTGATAGATTTCTTATGAAGATTGTAGTTGGGTACAATACAAGAGAAGAGGAGCTTGAGATTGCACGTCGTGTAGCAAACAGTAGTTTTAGAGAGATTCAACAAGTGGCTACTCTTGAAGATTTAGAGCGTATTCGTCAAGAGGCAATGAGTGTTCATATAGATGAGGAGGTAGAGGCTTATATTGTAGAGTTGGTCTTTGCAACAAGAGAGCCTAGTGAGTATGGGCTGGAAGATGTCGCCCCATATATAGAGTATGGAGCAAGTCCTCGTGCAACTATTGACATGTATAAAGCTTCTCGTGCCATTGCCTACTTAAAGGGTAGAAACTATGTCTCTCCTATAGAGGTAGCCTATATAGCAAAAGAGGTACTTAGACATAGAATAGTTCTCTCTTATGAGGCACAAGCAGAGGGGATAACACAAGATATGATTATTGATAAAGTGTTAGTAACGGTTCCAATTCCCTAAATGAAGATTAAAATAGAGAAAATATTACTAAAAGCTAGAAAACAAGTTTTTGGTGATATGTTAGGAAATAACGCTTCACTGTTTCAAGGAGAGGGGTTTGAGTTTACTGAACTTCGCGAATATATCTATGGTGATGATGTTCGTAAGATAGATTGGAAGAGTACAGCTAAACTTGGAAAACCTTTTATTAAAATCTACCGTGAAGAGCGTGAACTTAATGTTGTAACAGCTGTTATGATGGGAGGTTCTACCTATTTTGGAACAGTAAAACAAAAATCAGACCTTATGGCTGAAATTGTGGCTATTCTTGGCTTCTCTGCTGTTAAAAATGGAGATCTATTCTCTAACATTATTTTTGCTAATAAGCTATATAGCGTAACAAAGCCTAATAAAAAGTTTTTTGTTGTGCAAGATGTAGTAACTAAGATATCAGAGTTTGATATGTTGGGTAGAGAGAGTAACTATAAACTTTTTTTTGATACACTCTTTAATCGGATAAGAAGAAAATCACTACTCTTTATTATCTCCGATTTTGTAGGTGAGGTTGAGTTGGCTCTTTTGGCAAAAAAACATGATGTTGTAGCTATTATAGTGCGTGACAGATTTGAAGAGAATCCTAAAGAGTTGGGCTATATGCGTTTGATGGACATGGAAAATGGTAGAACATTTGAAGGTTCTGTTGGAGGATTGGCTTTAAATTCATATAAAAAGGCAATTCAAGAAAATGATGCAAAATTAATGGCACATTTTAAAAAGAGTGGTGTACGTTATAGTAAAATATATACCGATGAAGAGCCTTATTTAAAGTTAGCTAAGTTGTTAGGAGGGCGTTGATGGAGAACCAATTAAGAGATATAAAACCACTACTAGAGATACCAGATAGCTCCTACTACTTCTATATTGGAGTACTCTCTTTTTTGGTTGTGTTGCTTTGTATGTTGATTTTTATTGTGGTTAAAAAATTTATTCTTAACCGAAAAGAGACACGGCATAAGCGTTATTTACGAGCTTTGAAAAATATTGATTGGAGTGATGCTAAAAAGAGTGCCTATTTGGTAACTAAATTGGGTAGAGTATTAGCTGTTGAAGAGAGACAAAAAGAGATATATTGGCAATTTTTAGGGGTAATAGAGAGGTATAAATATAAAAAAGATGTTCCTAGTGTTGATGAGGAGACATTGCAAAAATATAACCTATTGGTACATGTTTTAGATGAGTGAATTTAGTTTTGAGTACCCATGGGTTTTGGGGTTAATTATTATTTTTATATTGTGTGCTAAATTTTGTAAGATAAAAGCAAAATCTATCTATTTCCCCCATTTAAGCTCATTGATGTTGGGTGAAAATCCTCATAATTATCTTCTACTTCTTCTAAAATGGCTTGGATTGACTCTTGCTATTGTTGCATTGGCATCACCTGTTTTAACAACAGAGTATAGTAACTCTAAAAAAAATGGGCGAGATATTGTGCTTATAATAGACTCTTCGGAGTCGATGTTACAAGAGGGGTTTGATAGCTCCAATAGCTCTAAAAATAAGTTTGATGTGGTCAAAGAGGTTGCTAGTGATTTTGTCTCTAAAAGAGAAGATGACAGAGTAGGGCTTATTACTTTTGCCGATATCGCTTTTGTGGCTTCACCCTTGACCTTTGAAAAAAAGTTTTTGCAACAGATTATTCAGATGCAACGTTTGGGTGTAGCAGGACGACGAACAGCGATTAATGATGCATTGGTGCAGTCGTATGTTCTGTTAGAGAGGTCAAAAGCCAAGAGTAAAATTGTTATTTTGTTGACCGATGGTGTTGATAATATGAGTAAAATAGGTGTAGATGAGGTGAAGAGTTTGGTAAAAAAATCAAATATTAAGCTCTATACCATTGGGGTAGGAACAGAGCGAGACTTTGATGGTGATTACCTAAGAAGTTTAGCTAAAGCAGGTAGAGGAGTCGCATTTTCAGCTAAAAACTCAAAGATGTTAAGTAAGATTTATGCTAAAATCGACCAGTTAGAGGTCTCAAAAATAGATGATAAAAAGGTGGTACACCATAGCTACCTATTTCTTTATCCTTTATTGATTTCTATTTTTCTTCTACTCTTTTTTATATACTTTAGAACAGTAAGAGGTGCATAATGAGTTTTGTTAATCCTCAACTCTTTTGGATATTGATTGTTCCTCTTATTGCTTTTACGGTAGTTATTATTAGATACAAAGAGAGTTTAACTACCATATTTAGTGAAGAGGTGTTAAAACGACTCTCCATAGGAGATGACTCTTTGCCTATTGTGGCACGAAATTTACTAATGCTTATAGCTATCTTTTTTATGTTAGTTGCCTTAGCTCAACCAGTGATTGACCATGGAAAAAGGGTGGTGCAATTAGAAGGAGTTTCTGCATTGGTAGCTTTAGATATTTCAGGCTCTATGAGGGCAAAAGATATCTATCCAAATCGTTTAGAGTTTGCTAAAAAGAAGATAGTAACGCTACTTCATGCTATGCCAAATGATGAGTTGAGTCTTATTGCTTTTGCTCACTCCTCATTTATATTAGCTCCTTTTTCATCGGATAAAGAGACACTACAACAGATAATAGAGGGAGTTACTGATGAGTACATTAATATGAGTTCAACCAACTTTACAGCATTGGCAGAGTATAGTAGTGAGCTGTTAGAGAAGAAAAAACCAAAGATTCTTATTCTTTTTAGTGATGGTGGAGATAAAAAAGATATTGAAAAATTTGCTAAAATAGTAAAAGATGAAGAGATTTCACTCTATGTTGTTTTAATAGGAACAGAAGCAGGAGCACCTGTTATTGATAGAAAAGGGCGACCTATTCATAAAAATGGAGCTATTGCTATTACACAACGAAACGATGCTTTAGGTAAAGTGGCATTAGATAGTGGTGGTGCATTTGTAGTGGCAGATACAGGTACAACAACCATTAAAGATTTGGTTAAAACCATTAAGGTGCAACATAAAAGTAAAAAAAAGAAAGAAGTAACCATTTACGATAGAGAGGAGTTGTTCTATTACCCATTAGGGTTAGCTCTCTTTTTATTACTGTTTGGATTTAGTTCTTTACCAATAAAAGGGAGAAGTTTATGAGTGGTTCAACTGTTTGGGGATTTTGGGGAACTCTGTTGTGGGGTATTGTTATTACTCTTTTATTTATTGTTGGGCAACTTATACCTATTGTAATCTACTTCTATTTAAATAGCCAAGATAGAACGTTAGATTCTTTTTTTATCTTTTTGCAAACTATTGATACCGATGCATTTTTATTGGCACTTTCAGTGATTAGTTCAGCTATTATTGTTGTACCACTTGTGCTTGGTATGGCAAAGCTAAAAAGAGGCTCTACGATTAGAGATTACTTCTCTTTTCATATTATATCGTGGAGAACCTTTTTTAGGTGGTTTTTGGTGCTTTTAGTACTTCTTGTTTTTGAGAATTATATTATAGAGTTATTTGGAGTTGATGAGATTCCTAGTTTTATGATGAATATAGAGTTTCAAACGGTTGGTTCTATCTGGTTGCTTATTTTTGCTGTCTCCATTGCAGCTCCATTGTTAGAGGAGATAGTTTTTCGAGGATTTCTACTAAAAGGATTTTCAGATACATTCATGGGAACTTATGGTGCTATTGTATTAACTTCACTACTTTGGGCTACTATGCATCTACAGTATGAGTCTGCTTATGTTTTTGTTATTTTTATTGTTGGTCTAGTATTTGGGTATGCAAGAGTAAAAACCAACTCTATTTTAACTCCAATGATGATGCATTTTTTTATGAATATTGTAGCCTCATTTGGACTCTTTATTGAAAAAGGAAATTTTGTATGAGAAACATATTTTTTACTATATTTTTTCTTCTATCCTCTCCTCTTTTGGCAAACTTTTTCGATTTTAAAACCATAGAGAGAGCTAATGAGGCGTATGTTAATGGTGAGTTTCAAAAGAGTGCCATACTTTTTGGCAATTTAAAAAAAGATGACTCAACCGTTGCTTATAATAGAGCCAATGCACTATATAAAGCCAAGCAGTATAGTGAAGCTTTACGATATTATCAAAAGGCAAAAGGGGTAGATGAGGCAGAGCGTCTGCATAATATTGGAAATAGCTATTTTAAGATGAATGAGTTAGATAGAGCCATAGAGAGTTATGAAAAAGCATTAAAGATAAGAGAAGATGAAGATACTAGATACAATTTAGAACTTGCAAAGAGAAAGAAAAAAGAGAAAGAGAAGAGAGAGAAGCAAAAAAAGAACAAGAAAAAGAAAAATGGTAAAAAAGAGAATAAAAAGAATAAGAAAAAATCTAAAAAAGAGAAAAAATCTAAAAAAAGTGAAGAGCAAAAAAGAGAGAAGAGTTCTAAAGATAAGATGACTCCAGAGCAAAAGAAGCAAGAAGAGATGCGAAAGAGAGAGTTAAAATATATGATGAAACAGTTATCAAAGAAAAAAATGCCAACATTGATGTACCAAACAAATCCAAAAAAAGGAGAGCGTAATGAACAAAATCCTTGGTAGTTTGGTACTTTTCTCTTTTACATTTTTGAGTGCTGGTAGCATTACTGCAACTGTTGATACTAAAGAGGTTTTAGAGGGTGATAGTGTACTTCTTACGCTTAGTATAGTTGGAAAAGATATTACGCCAATTCCAGAAATAGAAGAGATAGGAGCTGTAAAAGTAGATAATATTCAACGTCGTTCAGGTACAAACTTTGTTCATGTTAATGGAGTAACTAGCATGGAGCATAGTCAGATACTTATATTGGAGTTTAGACCAAAAAGCAGTATGACCATTCCCTCTTTTTCGGTAAAGGTTGATGGGGAGATGAAACAGACAGACCCTATAAAAATTGTGGTTAGAAAATCGGCTACAGGCATGAAGAGATCTACAAAAAATTTCTCTTTAGATGTTAAAATAGAGAAGTCAAAATTTTACTTGGGTGAACCTGTAGTTTTAACAATCTACTTTAAACAGCGAACAGATATTGATGTGATGCAGATAGATTATAAACCACCTAAATTTAAAGATTTTTTCTCTAAGCAGTTGGGTGAAGGGGAAA